>JAOZLK010000689.1 GCA_029934875.1 Bacteroidales bacterium
TGATGAAAATAAGTCGTTTATTTTCCGGATGATCGATATGGCTTTAAGAGATCTGGAAACTGAACAAGCTTACGCAACCAAGTAAAGGAAACAACATGAACCTGCAATATATCACAGACGGAAAAGGCCACAAAAATGCAGTCCAGTTGCCCCTGAAAGAGTGGGAGAAAATACAAAAAGACCTGGAGGAGTTGGAACGGCTCAGGAATAAGAAGCTTTTCTTATCCGAGCTTGCTGAAGCTGTTGAAGAAATGAAGCTTGTCATAGAAGGTAAACTGCAAGCGCGGGATGCTCAAGATCTGATTGATGAGCTTTAGGGTTAAAACAATAACTGTTTTTGACCGACAGGCCAAACGCCTGTCCAAGAAGTTTCCGTCCCTTAAAAGGGAACTCCCAATACTCATCAACAAATTGGCCCTAGAGCCCACACAGGGAACCTCCATTGGCCATAACAGTTCCAAAATTCGCCTGGCCATTGCCAGCAAGGGGAAAGGAAAATCCGGCGGGGCAAGAGTGATTACCCATGTACTATTTAAAAATGAAACAGCTTACTTGCTATCCATTTACGACAAGGGGGAAGAGTCTTTGATTATTGCCAACGATTTCCAGGAGGAAAAGGATTCCGTAAAAGTATATGATGCAGCGAAAGCCGAGGAGGGTGAGATCATTCCTTTTGACCAGGCTGTAAATGAGATTGAAGCTCAGCGCTCTGACCTGTAAGAAAGGCCGGTGGACTATTTGTAGAGCGTCTTTTTCAATACTGGTGGTTACTTCTCCAGGATTTGGGAAAGGGTATTCAGGTAAGTTTCTTCAGCTTTTTGTCAGCTTTTTTCCTGACTTCCTCATGAGGTATTCCTTCTCCACTTTCAAGTTGTCTTAACCCGAGGTTGATGGCCTCTTTATCCTGATCAGATATCATATCCCACCAATCGATGTTTTTGCCTTTTAAAGTATTAAAATAGGCTTGTACCTTGCTGAGAATGCTTTCATCATCGGTCTCAACAATGAGTTTATGTAAATGGTTCTTTATTTCTGCTGTACTTGGGTTCATAAGAATGTTTTTTTAACACTTTATGCACTTCATGCCTTCGAATCTCTTATCTATGCCTCAAGGATAAACAAAATGAAGATCGTTATATCTGTATGGCAAAGATAATGATTGAAACAAACAGAATCCAGGAAAGTCACTATCTTTTAAGGTAATAGGCGTTCTTTAAAAGGGCCCCTGTGGGGGGGGGGGATTAGATTAGGGAGCTACACCCTTGGTGCAAGAGGGATGGATATCCCCCGATAAGCTGGACACAAGTTAAGCTGCTAAAAGCAGACAAGGTGCAAATAGGTATAATTAAAAAGTGAAAAAAATCTTTCCTTGAGCTTAAAGAAATTGAATCCCACAGCTTCTGAAATCAGGCTCACTGTTCAGGAGGTCATTGCAGAATTTTTTGATAATTAACCTGATCAGCCTTCCCGGATCACCGGGAAGCTGACATTATTGTCGTGAAAAGGACATTTTAACTGGTGATTACGGTCGCACTGCAGGTGGTAGTGTCTTAAAAAAGTATTAATCGGAAGGTGTTGTTTGATCTCGGAGAGCTCCATTGATAAATTCTTTAAAAAAAATCATGGAATCTACTGGTGACATATTTAAGCAATGAATAAAATAATAAGTAAATTTTTCCGATTTGATTTTAACCTATAAATGAGGTATTTTTGAACATTCAATGGTTTTTATAGCAACTTGATAACTTATAGGTTATGAAATTAGGAGATAAAGTAAGTGTCTTACGCAAAGAAAAAGGTCTAAACCGAGATGAACTCGGAAAAATGATCGGCACCTCCGGGGCTGTAATTGGAAGATATGAACGTGATGAGATAACCCCTTCAGTGGAGATTGCTAAAAAAATGGCTGATGCGTTAAATGTTTCTTTGGATTATCTCACTGGCAGCACTAACTATATCGTCCAGGATAAAAAAATGCTCTATCGCTTAGAACTGTTACAAAAGATTGATAAACCTGAACGGGAAAGGATCCTACATGTAATGGATTCATTGCTCAGAGATGCACAGATGAGTTTAACACAGCAAAAACTGGCCTGATCATGAACCTGCAATATATATCTGATAGCAAGGGTAAAACCACTGGGGTTTTCATCCCCATTCAAGAATGGGAGAATTTAAAATTAAAATACAAAGGTCTAGGGAATGAAGATGTGGATGTTCCAGACTGGCACAAAGACCTGGTAAGAAAACGCCTCGCAGATTATAAAGAGAACCCAGGCATAGCATTGGACTTTGATTCTGCAATGGATGATATTGAAAAAGAGCTTTAATGTATAAATCTGTCATTCTTCCACTTGCTCAAGAAGATATCCGGGAAGCAACCCAATGGTACAATAAGCAAAGTCCGGGACTGGGGAATAGATTCTCCGGTGAGATCCGGAAGAGTGTCCGATTTATTAAGCAAAACCCCGCTGCCTGCAATATCCAGTACGATGAGGTCAGAACTGCCGTGCTAAAGGTATTCCCTTTTATGATCCACTACACCATTGACAAGGACAACAAAGCAGTGATAATCTCTGCAGTGCTTCATACCAGCCTGGATCCTCAAGAATGGGAGAAGAGATAATGGGTTATGAAACCCATACAGCCTCATATTCATATCCATTATTATTTAATCCCTGCCTTTGATTACTGTGCAGGAGGTAATTGCAGAATTTTTTGAGAATTATCCTGACCAGCCTTCCCGGTCCAGGTTACGGTAGTTGATTGCCTCTGCCACATGTTCTAATATTGCAGCGCTGTAGCCGCCTACTT
>JAOZLK010000140.1 GCA_029934875.1 Bacteroidales bacterium
AATAGAAAGCTAAAAAAGCTATATTTGGGTGTAGGTCAATAATCTCGCAGTATGAAAAAACTTATTTTGCTTTCAGGTTTCATTCTGGTGTGCCTGCTCTTAGCTGGTCAGGCAGGCACAGCGAAGTCCCGACTGATCATCATGGCCGATATGGGTAATGAACCCGATGAGGAACAGCAGATGATTCATATGCTTATGTGTTCCAATGAGTTTGATCTGGAAGGCTTGATTGCGGTAACTGGCAAGTACCTGCAACCTGCTCATCCTGATTCTTACAGGCAGGTCCTTCATCCTGAATTATTTCACAAACTGATCAATGGGTATGAGACAGTTTACCCCAATTTGTTGAAACATTCGGCTGCTTATCCTGAACCCGATTATCTGAGGAGCATTGTGGCCCGGGGTCAGAAAGGGTACGGGATTGATGACAGTGGGGAAGGTAAGTCCAGCGAGGGTTCCCTTTTGATCGAACAAGCGCTGGATAAAAATGATTCCAGACCCATCTATGTGGTGGTTAATGCAGGGTCAAACACGCTGGCCCAAGCATTGAAGGACTATGAAAGAAAGCATAGCAAAGATGATCTCAGGGCAGCAGTGGCTAAGCTTCGTATCTACGAGAACGGTGCCCAGGACAATTCAGGGGCATGGATCTGTCACGAATATCCGGAAATACACTGGTTTCGAAGCCGATCGCAGGCCTATTGTTATGGAGGGCCAGGTTTTGACGGAGCTGATGAAAGCCTGAATAATGGGCCACATACCTGGCAGCCCTATGTCTATTCCGAATTGGGCCAACATCAATGGGCACTGGAGCATATCATGATGCAACATGGCACTTTCGGAGTCCTCTATCCCCTGAGAAGCTATAAAGTAGGAGAACTTGCCTATATTGAAGGAGGAGGGACGGTTCCCTGGCTCTGCCTGGTTAATCCCGGGCTTTCGGATATTAATTCTCCATGGTGGGGAGGGTGGAGTGGGCGCTCCACCAGGGAAAAGGTGAAGAATTATGGCTCAAACCATGAGTCTGTGAGGGTTGATGAGAAGGCTTTTGAATCCTTCTTCACTTATGGTGAAGAGACCGATACCTGGGAAAATCCGGATAATGGGCGGACCTATGAAGGAATGTTTGTACCTGTGTGGCGATGGAGGCAGGCCTTTTTTAATGATTTTATGTGTCGGATGGACTGGTGTATTCAAGCCTTTGAAGGGGCCAATCACCACCCGATGGCAGTAGTAAACGCTGACCCGAGCGATGAGATCATCCTTAAAGAGGTGAAGGTGGGAAAGAAACTCATCCTGGATGCAAAAGGCTCTTCTGATCCGGACGGGGATCTTCTTGAATTTCGATGGTGGTATTACCAGGAGGCTGGAACTTACGAAGGAACGCCGCTTATTACTTCTCCTGGCGGACAAAACACTGCCATCGAGGTTCCGGAGGATGCAGCCGGAAAGGAGATCCATATTATACTGGAAGTAAAGGATATGAATGAACTTGGCTCACTCTGGGATTACCGCCGGGTGGTCATCTATGTAAAACCTTAAACCCTTGAATATGAATAAAATAATATCACTTGTAACAATAATATGCTGTTTCAGCTCGATTTTTGAAGCGAAGGGACAGGCTGCATATCCTCCACATATTGATGGAGCAAAGGAAATTACGTATAAAACTGTTGACGGATGCAAATTGAGTTTATGGATATTTACACCAGCAAAGCATAAATCAACAAATAGTGCAGCTGCCATTGTATTTTTCTTTGGAGGCGGTTGGAATGCAGGAAGTCCTGCTCAATTTGTAAAACATTGCGAATATTTATCGGCAAGGGGGATGGTTGCTATCGTTGCCGATTATCGGGTAAAAAGCAGGCACAGCGTCACTGCGAAAGTATGTGTGTCAGATGCCAAATCAGCAATACGTTGGGTTCGCGAGAACGCTTCGGAATTGGGTATAGATGGCAATAGAATTGCTGCGGGGGGCGGTTCTGCCGGAGGGCATTTGGCGGCAGCATGTGCCACTTTACCAAAATTCGACGAGGAAGATGAAAACAAGTCAATCAGTTCAAAACCCAATGCTCTGGTTCTTTTTAATCCGGCTCTGGTGCTTGCCCCTATTGATGGTGGGGAAAAGGAATCGAATAAACAAATGGCCGGTTTGGAGAAAAGAATGGGAACTAAACCGGAGAACATGTCACCTTATCATAACATGCATGGCAAATTGCCACCAACAATTATTTTTCATGGAACAGCCGATACAATCGTGCCATTTAAATCGGTAGAATTGTTTACTGAAAGGATGTATGAGTTTGGCAATGAATGTACATTGCTTGGCTACCAGGGAGAACCACATGGGTTCTTTAATTACGGAAAAAAATCAAATGCAGTATTTGTTGATACTGTACACAAAATGGATAAGTTTTTGGTCTCACTGGGCTACCTGAAAGCACCACCGGAGACAGTGGTTTATACGAACTAAAGTAAAAGACGATTCTGACTGCTTTCTCATATTCTGAAGCCTACATCAGCACCTCAGCAGGTTCCTGTCGTAAGGACTTCCAGATTCCTATCATGGTGGCTGCTACGGTTATGCAAATCCCGATTAGCCCTCCCAGGAAAAAGAACCACCAGGAAAGATCGGTGCGGTAGGCAAATGTCCTTAACCACTTTTCCAGCACGAAGATGGAAATGGGAATGGCAATTAGTACCGATACGCCGATTCGGCGGATCATTTCTGTGTTGGTCAGGATGATGATGTCACTGAATGAGGCTCCGAAGACCCTTCGTATGGTCAGATCCCTGGCTTTCTTCTCAATGGAAAATCGTGCAAGCCCGTAAATACCCAGGCAGGATATAAGCAGTGCAAGAAAGGCGAAGGTGCCAATTATCTGTACCAGCCTTACGTCTTTTTCATACATGTGGCCCACTTCATCCTGCAGAAACTCGTAGGTGAAGGGAAAATCATGGGCGAATTTTCCGAATGTCTCCCCAATGAAATCAATTGCCTGGGCCTGATTCTGAGTTCGGAGTCTGATAAAAACATAGCGAAGATTCCCGTAATGAGCCGGATTGATATTGACCACATGCGGAAGGATTTCCGAATGTGCCGAAATGTGGTGGTAATTCTTAATGACACCCAGAATTTCTCCTTCATGGCCCCACATGGTCAGCCGGTCACCAACCGGATTCTCTTTCCCCAGCATCTCGCAGGCTGCTTCATTGACCAGGTACCTGTTCAGGTCTGCGTGTACAGTATCGGAAAACAGCCTGCCATATTTAATTTCATGGCCAAAAAATGAAGGAAAGTTGGAGAAGCAAATGGAATACCTTACCAGGGGGAAGGAGGCCGGATCCCTGCCAGGCCAGTCGATATTTGTTTTATAATCCTCATTTATGGGATTCTTCTGTCCGGCTGTTACGCCTTTTACGCCAGGGTGAGTTTTTATCTCTTCAAAAAAATCAGATAGTTTCGGTCCCAGTTGCTGATTCAAGGGAACTTTGATTACATCATTCACATCTATCCCGGGGGGTATGTTTTTTGCAAATTGTACCTGCCTGAGGACGACCATGGTACAAATCAGCAGGCAAATGGAAACCGTAAACTGGAAAATGGTGGTGGCCAGAAGCATCTTGGACCTGCTTCGCCCCTTCACAAAGGTATCCCTCAGGATGGTGGAAGGATTTCCACGGGTAAATACCAGAGCCGGGTAGCTGAAAGAAAGAAGGGTAAGAAGTAATACCAGTCCTATGAATCCAAAAATGATGGATGGATTTTCCCCATAGCCAATGCGGGTGTTTCCATTGAGCAGGGTGCTTAGCCGGGGAAGAAATAATTCAGCCAGGAAGAGGGCGAAAAACATGGCTGCAAAGGTTTGAATCAGGGTTTCGGCAAACATCTGTTTGCGCAGTATCTCTGGAGTTGCTCCCAGGATTTTCCGGATGCCCATTTCCCTGATCCGCTTCGTAAAATTGGCAGTGGACAGGTTCATGTAATTTATGGCTACGATGATCAGGATCAGTACGGCAATGCCTGAGAATAGAAGGAATTCCTTTCTTTTTCCAAAGGCAAGATTTGACTTATATATGGGGATAAGCTTAACTATATACTTGTCAGGCAGATGATCAGGGTAGGTGTCGTTGAGGAAGCTTGCAGTCTTGCTTTCAAAAGATTTGATGTCGATGCCAGTCTGAAGCATCACATATGAAGGATCCCTCCAGGTCCAGCTATTTCGCAGATCAGATGTTGTGGGAAGAAACAAGTCATAATCAAACTGTGAATTATCGGGAATATCGATGACCCCGGTAATCTCCATCAACTGACTGCCGTTCATTTTAATCTGCCTCCCCACCGGATTATCATTTTTAAAGTACTTCTCTGCAAGGTCCTTGTTTATGAGAATGCCATCGGGCCTGTTTACTTCAACAGGGCCCTTGCTGTGTATAGCGGAAAAAGAAAACATTTTGAAAAAACCCGTATCAACCCGAACCACGCTGGGTTCATATACCGGTTCAAAATCCGGATCGTCGGGGTAAAAATCGAAGGAAGAATTATACTGTGTGGAAAGCCTGACCACCCGCGAATAGTTGACCAGTTCAGGAAAAGCATCCTTCATCGCGGGAGCTAATGCATAGGGCGTATTGGAATCAAGCAAGCCATCCGGGAACTGGATCACCACCTGGTACAATTGCTTTTTGTGGGCATGGAATCGATCCACTGAATACTCTGTCCGAATCCAGCTAAAAACCACCAAAAAGGAACTTAAGCCCAGGACCAGTCCCAGGAAATTAATAAGTGTGGACCGCTTGTTCTGGATTATGATCCTAAAGATCATTCTGATATGTGAGAAACTCATGAGTTCTGTTTCTGTATCTCTTCCAATTGTTGTGCCACTCGATGTAATATACTGATATAATTTAGTTTACATAAACTAAGGACGGATATTTTCAATTAAATATGACTCAAAATAGGACATTATTTTAGTTTTTCGTATATTTCTCAATATAAGTGTATCAAAATAATACATAATGAATTCCAACTTATTGCTTGTTGATGACAATCCGGCTGTACTGGCCGCCTTGAGTGAACTTCTGGAGCCCCTGTCAGGTAAGGTCTTAGGTATTAGATCCCCCGAGCTTATTCCTGGCATCCTGGAAACGACCGAGGTGGATGTTATTCTTATGGATATGAATTTTAGAAGGGGAGTAAGGGACGGACAGGAAGGAATAAGCTGGCTCAAAAGAATCATTGGCAACGATCCGGATGCAGTCGTGCTTATGATCACTGCTTACGGTGAGGTAGATTTGGCCATTGAGTCTATGAAATGCGGGGCTACTGATTTTATTTCCAAGCCCTGGGATAATGAAAAGCTCCTGGCCACCATCCGTTCCGGAATGATGCTTAAGGAATCCAGGAAAAAAGTGCAGCAGCTAAAATCGAAGCAGGACCACCTGAGCCATTATATTGAAAATAATCATGAGAAACTCTTTGGGAATTCTCCGGAGATGCTCGAGGTTAAGGATACCATCAGGAAAGTAGCCCCTTCAGATTCAAACATCCTTATTTTGGGAGAGAATGGAACAGGGAAAGAGCTTATTGCCAGGGAAATACACAATGCATCTAGCCGGTCGGGTGAGGTGTTTGTACATGTGGATATGGGCTCCTTAAGCCCGTCACTATTTGAAAGCGAATTGTTCGGGCATACCAGGGGTGCATTTACTGATGCTAAAACTGATAAACCCGGCAGGATCGAGATTGCTTCGGGAGGAACCCTCTTCCTGGATGAGATTGGGAACCTCCAGCCCGAAATGCAGACGAAACTTCTGAATGTTCTACAAAACAGGCAAATCTACAGGATTGGATCCAACAGGCCTTTTGAGGCAGACTTCAGGTTGATATCGGCCACCAACCTGGACATCAGGGAACTAATAGCCACCAAATTATTCAGGGAAGACCTGTATTACAGGATCAATACCATTGAAATAACCGCTCCTCCCTTACGTATGCGTGGACCGGATATTACCGACCTGGCGCGCTATTTCCTGGAAAAATATAAGGCGAAGCATCAAAAGCTTTCCCTGAGCTTATCTGCCGCAGCCCTGGATCTGATTCAAAACGAGGATTGGCCAGGAAATGTCAGGCAACTTCAGCATAGCATGGAAAGAGCAGTACTGCTGGCCGAAGGAAGAAAAATCGAACCTGGTGATATATTCCCGGGGGAACATGCAAGGCATCCCCACAGCAAGAGACGAAGGCTCACACTCTCGGAGCAGGAAGCCAATATCATCAGGGATTCGATTCAGCGAAACGGGGGCAATCTTGCAAAGGCTGCACGTGAGCTGGGAGTGGCAAGATCCACCCTGTACAATAAGTTAAAAACTTACGGAATCTGACAACACTATGAACAGCAGGATTTTTTTCTGGAACGTATTGGTCAGGGTGGGCCTGATCATTACCACCTCCTTTGTTTTTATCTGGCTGCTTGGGTCGCTTGGGGATGAGTGGTTTTTTACCCTGGTGGCAGGCACGATTCTGATTATCCTGCAGGTGTTCCTTCTCACAAGATACATTCTTCAACTCAGCAAGGTCATGGAGCAGTTTATGGATGCGGTCGGAAATGAAGACAGCCCTGAGGTCCGTTTTCACACTGAAGGGAAACTTTTTAAAAGGCTGGAGGAGCGATCCAACTCCCTCAATGAGGGCATCAGGGCCAGAAGACTTGAAAAGGAAAAGGATGAGAGGATCTTAATCAGTGCAATTAATTCGGCTGATTTTGGACTTTTTTGTTTCAATAGCAAGGGGGATGTCCTCTTTGCAAACCAGGCAGCCTTAGGATTGATATCCAAAAAAGAACTGAAGCATTTGGATCAGATCAAAGCTGTAAATGAGAAGCTCTGGCAAACAATGACTCAGGTTAGCGCTGGAAGTTCCAGGGTATTAAGACTAAGTCCCAACAGCAAGCTCAGGGATGATTCAGAAACGGATCGACTGCTTTCAATCAGGCTGAAGGAGCTGAAGATATTTGATTTAACATACAGGCTTTTCTCTCTTCATGATATTCAGGAGGAGCTGCATAAAAATGAATCAGACTCCTGGCAGAAGATTATTCGTGTCCTGACACATGAGATTATGAATGCAGTTGCCCCCATGCTCTCCCTGACAAAATCATTGCAAACCAGGTTAAAGACCGGTGATGAGCAGGAAATCGGGACGATATCGAACGGACTCCGGATGATCGAGAGTACCGGAAAGGGTTTAGTGGATTTTACGGAAGAATACCGCCGTCTTTCCTTACTGCCTTCTCCAAAAAAGGAAAAAATTGAAGTAAGTGCAGCCATCAAAGGGATTGTTCTTTTACTTGAAATGGATGCAAGAGATCGTGGCATTCAGATTAGCACTAAAATGGAAACACCGGGTGTTAAGATTCTTGCAGATCCTTTGCAGTTTGAAATGATCATGATCAACCTTCTTAAAAATGCATTTGAGTCCTTTGAAGATAAGAGGCAGGACCTGAATGTCCTTATCCATACAAAGTTAAGTGGGAACCGGGTGGTGGTGACCGTGGAGGACAAGGGAATTGGCATATCCGAGGAGATGCTTGACCAGGTTTTTGTACCATTCTTTTCCACCAAGGAGCAGGGCTCCGGAATCGGGCTCAGCCTGGTACGTCAGATCATGAATAAGCATGACGCCAACATTCACCTGGAGTCAAAACCCGGAGAAGGTACAAGGGTAAAGCTGATTTTTGATTGTGTAAGCTGAACCAGCTAATCCCGAGAGCTGGTACTATTTTTTACTTACCCGTTCAAGGTTGGTTTTGTAGACAGCTAAATTGGCATCGCCGTTTTTCTCGCCAAGGCTGACTGCTTTCTGATAATTTTGCGCAGCTTGATCGGGTTTCCCATCGTTTTCATAGGCTTCTCCCAGGCTATCGTACACATTGGCCGAGCCAGGGTAGCGTTCCACATTGGTCTTAAATGTTGCGATGGCCTTCTCATACTCCTTAGTCTGGAGGTAGTTGTATCCCAGGGCATTAATCACGAGTTCCGGGGTCGCCACCTCAATGCCGTACTTTTTTGACACCTTAAGGTAATGGTCGTCAATGGCATCAAGATCTGCCTGAAGCATTTCCTGGGGCAGTTGCCATTGCTTGAAGATAAATTTAAGGCCACTGAAAACGGTAAGATAGGGGGTAGTGCCATGGTTCTCTTCCATCATTTTCACATATTTAAACTCCACACTCTCTCCGGCCTTCTCGGTCATGATGGAAGAATATTCCTCTAAAGCTTCGAAATACCGCTCTTCATTGCCCACGGTCATATAAAAATATTTGGTATCCTTGAATGGCTTCAGTTTTTCCGAGGCCTTATTCACCACAAAATTGTTGGCAAACATCAGGGCGGGGCTCACTGCCAGGTAGGCATCGAAAAGGTCGGGCTCAGCAAGCAGGGTATAGCCTATAAAAGTGCCCCCAAATGAGTGTCCCAGGAGTATATTGAATCCTGCGGTCCGGTAAGCCTTTTCCAGTTTGGGGACCAGCTCTTTGGACAGGAATCCCAGGAATTTTTCTGCCCCTCCCGAGGTCGGAGCGCTCTCCACATGAACAGGTGAAAAATCCCTGGTCCGGTCAACATTGTGTATGGCCACTACGATGATATCAGGAATAATTCCCCGTATGGAGAGGTAGTCCGCCGCCCCGCTGGCATGTTGCAGGTGGGCACCTCCATCCAGGAGGTAAAGCACCGGATATTTTGCTTCCGAATAGGCATAATCATCCGGCAGGTAAATGCTCATATTCCGGGTTTCATTGAGGATGGAGGATTCAATTTTTATAGTTTGAGTCCGGGAGAATCCCTCCTTTTTCTGTGCGTAAATTGCAGTACTTAATAAGAACAGTATTGCTGGTACTAAAAGTCGATGTGCTTTCATGGTATATGGATATTTAGTGATCAACTTATAAAAAAGAGGGGGGCTGCAAAAATCAAATAGACCAACTGCAGTGCATGGTCTGTCAAAGCACCTTTACTGTCTGTGAGCTACGATGATATACCTGAAAGACGTGTTCCTGATATTTTCCTGTTTGATTGCAGATAAGCGTTTTTTCCATTGTTAGATTTTGCAACGCTGGTAAAATGCCTCTGTCTTTTAGAGTAAACGAAGCAACTCATACCATGAAAATCACCAGGCTTATATATTTCAGCACCCTGCTAGCTCTTAGTTCCCTTACCAGCTTTTCGCAAATTGTCACT
>JAOZLK010000690.1 GCA_029934875.1 Bacteroidales bacterium
TTTTCGCCTGCTCCGACCTTAACGAGAACACTTGATTTGCTCTCCTCCAACAGTTCGACACCTTTCATTGCTGGGCTTAGTATAAGGCCTTCATAGTCCCTGGTGAAAAGTATATTGCTTCCTTCTCCAATGACCAGCATAGGGTATTGACTGTAATCATAAGCCTCCAGGATGCTTAGCAATTCATCAATAGAAGTTGGAGCGGCAAAGAGTGATGACCTGGCATCAACACCAAAGGAATTGTGCTTTTTCAGGGGATGGTTTTCATGGGTAATTGACATGTCATAAATATAATAATGATTCGTTCTATTATCATATCTTTATTCCCAAAGCTTTAATGCTATTTTGAAGAGCGTCTATATTTCCGTTATAAACGACCTGGTAAGCGACCAGCGAGTACAAAGGGTTGCAAATCTACTGGTAGATCAGGGTATGGATGTAAGCTGCATCGGTCGCAGGCGAAAGTGGAGCCCGGCTCTTGAAGGCAAACGCTTTAAGGTAAGTCGCTTCCGCCTGATTTTCAATAAGGGACCACTTTTTTACCTTTTTTTTAATGTGAGGTTGTTTTTTAAACTACTTTTTGTACCCCATCCAGAACTTTTCATAGCTAACGACCTGGACACCCTTTCAGCTGTTTACCTGGTCGCAAAAATCAGGAGGGTCAGCTTGATATATGACAGCCACGAATTCTTTACCCAGGTTCCGGAGCTGATCGAAAGAAAGCAGGTGCAAGCCATCTGGAAGTTTCTTGAAAGCTGGTTGCTTCCCCGAATTGACTATGCCCTCACTGTCAGCTATCCCATTGCAGAAATATACCGGAGACTTTATGGTACACGTTTCAGCGTCGTACGCAATTTTCCTGAACGCAGGAAGGTCATCCCTGGGGATTATAATTCTGAAGAGTCACCGATAATCATCTACCAGGGTGCACTGAATGTGGGACGCGGACTGGAGTTGATGATAGAAAGCATGAAGCACCTGGAAAAGGTGAAGCTGCTTATTGTGGGAACTGGAGATATTGAATCAGATTTGAAGAACCTGGTGGAAGAGAAGGGTTTGTCAGAACAGGTCGTTTTCATGGGAAGGCTTGAGCCACAGGAGCTGGCACCTCTTACCTGTAAGGCGCAACTGGGAATTTCCCTTGAGGAGGACCTGGGATTAAATTATCGCTACGCACTGCCCAACAAGATGTTTGACTATATTCAGTGCCGGATACCCGTGCTATGTTCCTACCTCCCTGAAATGGCAAAGATCGTTGAGAGTTATGGAATTGGTGTAGCCATCAGGAACCGGGATCCTGAGAATATCGCCAGGGTGATCAGGTTCATGCTTGAGGAGCATGAAGCTGGTTCCTGGAACAGCGCACTTGAGAAGGCTGCAGCAGAACTATGCTGGGAAATTGAGTCCGATCAGTATCTTGCGCTGGTGAAAGAGACAGGAGTTTTATAGAGAATAGAATAAACTAAATAATTACTAGTGAGAAGAAGAATAAATAGCTTAGCCCTGATGGTAATAATGCTGACACTTCCATTTGCAGCTTTTGCCCAGGTAAATTTCATTGAAGTAGTGACCGCTACAGATATGGAAGCCGTACAGAAAAAGGCTGATGATGGTATGCTGATGCTTTTCGTGGACGTGTATGCCACCTGGTGCGGTCCCTGTAAAATGATGGATGCCCAGGTCTATCCCGATCCGGCACTTTCGGCCTATATGAACAAACATTTTGTGAGCGTGCGCATGGATGGTGAAACGGACTTTGGAAGACAGTATGCAGCAAAGCAACAGTTGGAGGGATATCCAAGCATGTTTATATTCAGCGATGATGGGGCCCGGATCTCTTCGGTGGTTGGTTTTAAGCAGGCCCCGGAAATGCTGACTTTGCTGGAGACCCTGGTTGAAAATTACCTGGCTGTAAAAGGACTCAGGATTAAAGCGGAAGAAGGGACCATCTCGCTTGTGGAATATGCCGATTATATCAGCCTTGAGCGGGCAATGGGAAATAATGAGGAGGCCGAACTCCTGGCAGGTGAATACATCAAAATGAAATTGGGTGAAGAAGAGTTAAGAGACAGCGATATCAGGGTGGTGGCTTTCTATATGGACATGGAGGATCCATGGTGGCCTATGTTTGCTACTGAATCGGAGAGAGTCAAAAGAGTGCTGGGGAAAGACTACCTTCCGGCTCTCGAAACCATCTATAATCACACCCTGGTCAAAGCTGTTGACCAGGAGAATATCGTACTGATCAGCCGCCTGGCCAATGAGCTTTCCCCCCTGGTTGAGGCTGAGAAGAATGATCGGATTGATCTGAAATCGACCCCGTTTTTACAGTACTATTATTATACCGGCCAGTTTGAGGAGCTTATTGGCTATATCGACACCCGTTTTGCCGCCGACCGGAAGGACGATCACCTCTGGCTCTTCGGTGCCGCATCCCAGGTTGTGGACATGGATCAGCAGACCCAGACCCTTGAACTCCTGGAGAAGGCCCGGGAGTGGTTTGGCACATGTATCGAACTTGAGGAGCATTACGACTATTACTTCTACCAGGGGATGGTGCTTCTCTTCCTTCAGAAAATTGATGCCTCGCGGTCTTCGTTTGAGAGTGCATCGCTTCTTGCCACCACCGACGAACAGCGACAAATGATCGACCAGGTATTTAAATATATAAACAGCCAGTAATGAAGCAGATGATTAAATCGATCCTTGTCTTAACTTTATTTGTGATTCTGAGCTCCTGCTCAGGAGGGGATAGTGACCTTGCTAAATCGGGTCTGAAGGGAAATATCAGCAGTGTAAT
>JAOZLK010000141.1 GCA_029934875.1 Bacteroidales bacterium
GATTATTAGTTGAACAGTTGGACAGAAAGCTGCATCCATTTATTGAAGCAGGTAAAATTCCTATGCCTGAGAAAGGATGGCTCCACAGCATCCGCACAGCCTTAAACATGACTCTTGAACAAATGGGTCAAAGGCTGAACAAAACAAAGCAGGCTGTAAAGAGGATAGAGACAAGTGAGGCCTCCGGATCGATTTCAATCAATTTATTAAGGGAGGCAGGTAATGCAATTGGATTGAGCTTGGTTTATGGCTTTGTGCCTGTCAACGGTTCACTGGATAAACTTATTGAGGCGAAAGCCTACGAGCTTGCAGAGCGAATTGTACTAAGAGCCAATCATAATATGCTTCTGGAGGACCAGGCTACCAGTCAGGAAGCCCTGAGGAAATCTATCCAGGATTTGGCCGCTGAACTAAAGCGAGAGATGAGAAAAACTCTATGGGAATAGACTTTGATTATAATCCGGGTCAAACACCACTGGATGAAGATGAAAAGGAAGGACTCCTTATTGAATCGATATCTTCAAGAGGTGAGTTAGATGAGTTTGAGCAGCTTAATATTGAAAAGGCAATTGAGTGGTCGATCAGTCATAAATTTGTCAAGAGAATTATTCTTACCGAGGGGTTTGTAAAATCTCTGCATAAACAAATGTTTGGTGAAGTCTGGTCATGGGCCGGGCAATTTAGAAAATCGAATAAAAATATTGGAGTTGATTGGACCATTATTGGGATCGAATTAAAGAAGTTGCTTGATGATGCTGAATTTTGGATTAAAAATAGTTCTTACAATCCTGATGAAATCGCTATTCGTTTTAAACATAGATTGGTTAAAATTCATTGTTTTCCAAATGGTAATGGGAGGCATTCCAGAATGATGGCTGATATTATTATAGAATCAATTTTTGAAATCGAAGTATTTGACTGGAGATATTCCAGCATGGTTCGGGCAGATGCAACCAGAGAGGAGTATATTAGCTCCATCAAAAAAGCTGATGGAGGAGATATTGAACCCCTCTTGGATTTTGCAAGAAGTAAAAAACACGTGTAAAATAATATTGAATTGCACGTGTAGTAAAGATTGAGTATTTTTGTACATATCATTTTGTTATAAAGAGGGTGTTATGAATACAAAACTCACATTAACCATTGACAAGAAGACTATAGGAAAAGCCAAGTACTATGCCAGTCAAAAGGGGCGTAGCCTGTCCGATATTGTGGAATGCTATTTAAAAGCTATTACCAGTAAAGAAGAGATCAAAGAAGTGAAAACAAGCCCGCGCATTAAATCCCTCAAGGGTTCTTTCAGTGTCCCGGATGATTTTGATTACAAAAAGGAGCTTTCCAGCGGACTGTCTGAAAAATACCTGGGTAAATGAAACTAAATTATTAAGGGTGAAAAATGTATTAATCGATACAGATGTAATACTTGATTTCTTCTTCAATCGTGCTCCCTTTTCGGATCATGCTGAACAAATCTTTTCTTTATGTGATGCCGGCCAGATCAAAGGATATGTAACGCCTGTGATTTGCAGTAACACTTATTACCTTCTTCGAAAGGTTGCGAGGCACGACAAGGTGATTTCCAAAATGAACCAGTTGCTGGTGATCATGGAAGTTCTGAGGATGGACAAGGAGACGGTGACCCAGGCCCTCCATTCAGGGTTCAAGGATTTTGAAGACGCCCTGCAAAACTTTTCTGCGACCCTTTCAGGAGAAATAGGTGTAATCCTTACCAGGAATGTTAAGGATTATGCAAAAAGTGAACTGGGCGTGATGACGCCCGAAAGTTATCTTAAGATTAAAGCATGGGTTTAGAAGCAAACATAGGGTGTCATAGACTCAGATTCCACATTCTGATGGCCTTGATGGGAGTATTTCTCTTTGCGAGCGTGGTTCTGAATGCCCAGGGGACTACGTGTTGGGAGAACGCCAGGGGCGATGCTAAGCTGACCGGTGTGAGTAGCGCCAGACTTCCCGATCAACCCGAATTGTTGTGGAACTTCTCTACAGGTGAGGGAATTAAAGCCTCCCCCGTGGTTTGTAATGGGGTCATCGTCGTGGGAACGGTGAGTGGTCAGATCTATGGAATCAATACGGATGGTACACTGAAATGGAAGATTGTTACTGAGAACAGTATCGAGGCACCTGCGCTCTTTGCAAACGGGATGGTTTACGTGGGCAACCTGGACGGTTCGCTTTTTGCCATCGATCCACAGAGCGGGAACATCAAGTGGACCTATGTCTGTGAAAACCAGATCATGGGGGCTCCTGCCTATTATCAATCGGGCGACCTTAGGGTGATAATGGTGGGCAGTTACGATTACTACCTGCATGGTGTGGATGCCGAAAGTGGTGAGGGCCTGTGGAAATACGAAACACTCAACTACATTAACGGGACCTGCGCCCTTTATAATGGAATGGCCATCTTCGGGGGCTGCGACGGATTCATCCGGGGAGTTCATGCTGCAGACGGTTCTGAGGGTTTTGGAATGGAGATATCCACCTATGTGGCCAGTTCGGCCTGCGTTGATGGCGACCTGGCCTTTGTGGGTGACTACGATGGTCTTTTCTCTGCCCTTGATATGAAAGCCAGTAAGCTTCTGTGGAGCTTTGAAAACAAGGATGCGAACCTTCCTTTTATAGGATCTCCCGCAGTGAAGGGAAATCATGTCTTTATCGGGAACAGGGATAAGTTTATGTATTGCCTGAACAAAAAGAATGGTGAACTGGTTTGGAAGTATAATACCGGCAGCAGGGTGGATGCTTCTCCTGTGGTGGTGGGCAATAAGGTGTTAACTGCCAATATGAGGGGAGATCTATTTCTCCTGGATATAAAATCGGGAAAACCCTCCTGGAGCTATGAGCTTGGAACGGCCATAAATGCCAACCCGGCCCTTATCGACGATTATATGTTTGTGGCCGGAGATGACGGAAGGGTTTACTGTTTTGGGAAGAAATAGTTAGGATAAGACTTATGAAACGTTTATGAAAATAATGCACATTATACCCGGATCGGGAGGAAGCTTCTATTGCGGGAACTGTTTGAGGGACTCAAAGTATGTTGAGGCACTGCGGAAATCAGATCACATGGTGGTCAAATTACCCATGTACCTGCCACTTTTTGCCGATGAACACGATTTAAGCCGGGAGATCCCTGTATTCTACGGGGCCATCAGCATATACATGAAACAGCTGTTTCCCATCTTCAGAAAGGCACCCGAATGGGTAGACCGCGCCCTGAATTCCAAGCCCATGTTAAAGCTGGCTTCCAAATTTGCAGGATCCACACGGGCCAAAGGACTGGAGGAGATGACAGTCTCCATGCTCCTGGGAGAAGAGGGACAGCAAAAGGACGAGCTTCAACGGATGGTTGACTGGATCGTTGAGAATTGCAGTCCAGATGTAGTCCACCTTTCAAATGCACTGCTCCTGGGTTTGGCTCAGCAGCTGTCCGACAGGCTAAAGGTGCCTGTGATTTGTTCCCTCCAGGATGAGGATGTGTGGGTTGATGTGATGAAGCCATCGGCAGCTGAAAGCGTTTGGAAGCTGATGTCAAAAAAAGCCGATGATGTAGCTGCATTCATTTCTGTGAGTGATTTTTATGCAGGCGTTATGAAGGGGAAAATGAATATCCCCGACGAAAAACTGAAGTCGGTGCACGTCGGGGTTGACCCATCCGATTACCAGTTCAAAGCGGTTTCTGAAAAAGGTCGCAACATCGGGTACATTTCCCGCATGTGTCATGAGAATGGCCTGGACATCCTGGTGGATGCCTTCATCCTTTTGAAGCAGGAGGAGGGTTTTGATGATGTCAGGCTGATTCTTACCGGGGGCTCAACCGGAGATGATAAAAAATACCTGCACGACATCAGGAAAAAGCTGAAGGATAATAAGCTGGCCGGGCAGGTCGGGTTTCACGAAGATTTTGAAGAGCAGGGCCTGAAGGAGTACCTCGAAAAGGTTTCGCTGGTATCGGTGCCTGTGAGAAATGGCGAAGCATTCGGAATCTACCTGCTGGAGTGCATGGCTTCAGGTGTGCCCGTTGTGCAGCCGGCCCTCGGCGCATTCCCCGAAATTATTGCCCTGACAAAAGGTGGGGTGGTTTATGATGAGAATACCCCCGAGGTCCTGTCCGGTGCGCTTCAGAAACTATTGTCCGATCCGGAAGAGATGGAGAAACTGAGCTACAATGGAAAGTCAGGGGTGGAGGAGCACTTCCATATCGATATGCAGGCCGAGCGCATGGTCGAAGTTTACCAAAATGCGATTAAGTCTGTAACATCTGAAAAGTCAAAAGATTAGCTATGTTGTTGTCATTGAAAGATATAAGTAAGGGTTACGGGGCCTCGGGTGACAAGGCCCGGCGCCTGGTGCTTGATGATATTTCCCTCGAGGTTCAGGAGGGTGAAAAGTTAGCCATCCTTGGCCCTTCAGGATCGGGGAAGACCACCCTGCTCAATTTGATCGGGGGACTGGACTATCCCGATACGGGATCGCTTGTATTTAATGGCAAGGACATAAGCAGCTATTCACAGGGTGAGATGGATGGCTACAGGAACAGGAACATTGGATTTGTTTTCCAGTTTCATCACCTGCTACCCCAGTGTACGCTCCTTGAGAATGTGCTGATTCCTACGCTTGTGAGCGACAGGGGAAGGGATGAAAACTATGAAAGGGCGCGCTCGCTGATGAGCAGGGTTGGTATCTGGGATTACCGCGACAAACTTCCGGGGAAACTTTCGGGAGGGGAATGTCAGAGGGCTGCTGTGGTACGTGCCATGATCAACGCTCCGTCGATTCTGCTGGCCGATGAGCCCACAGGTGCACTGGACCGGGATAATGTGGAGACCATGGCTGATCTGCTCCTGGAATTGAACCGGGAAGACGGATTGACCCTACTGGTCGTTACCCACTCAAACTCACTGGCGGGTAAAATGGGAAGGGTCCTGGAGATCTCCGGGGGAAAGCTCCTGGAAAATTGAACAAGCCTAAGTAATGACCATGAACAGCAGGCGATTCATCAGAAACAATCTTGTCTACTACTGGAAGAAACACCTGCTTCTTGCCCTGGGTGTGGCCATTAGTGGAGCCGTGATTACAGGTGCCCTCCTGGTGGGCGATTCGGTCCAGTACAGCCTTAAGCGTATTGTGGAACAGCGCCTGGGGGAGGTGACACATGTATTAAAGGCGGGTGACCGCTATTTTACAAGTGCACTGTCAGAAAAGGTGGCTGAGGATTTGCAGGCGCCTGTATCTTCCCTTCTGCTGCAGGAGGGAACAGCCATTGGTGACGGGGGACAACTGAGGGTGAACCGGGTACAGGTCCTGGGCGTGGATGAAGCCTTCGATGCAATGGACAGCCTGGATGGTTTTTTCTCCAGCCTTTCGGGTGACACCATTATCATCAGCCGGAACCTTGCCAGCCGGCTCAATAAAGCGGTGGGAGATGAGCTCCTGCTCCGAATCGAAAAAGCAAGCCTCATTCCCCTGAATGCACCCTTTGTTTCGGATGCTGAGGCGACGGTCTCGCTCAGGGCTGTGATCAGGGATATTGTGGATGAAGAGCAGATGGGGCGCTTCAGCCTTGAAGTGTCACAAACAGCCCCCTTTAATGTTTTTATATCCAGGCAACGATTGCAGCAGCTGATGGATTTTCAGGGCAGGGTGAATGTAATGCTGCTTGCCGATGCTGCCAATCGCGATCCCCTTGCCATCATGGAGGTGGTGAAGCAGCACTTTTCTGCAGCCGATGCGGGATTGAAAATCAGTACTCTTGAGGAGCGTCAACAGCTTCAGATCACCAGTGATCGTGTATTTATTGATGAGAACCTGTCGGAGCCACTGGTATCTGCCGGGTCCGGAACCGGATCTGGAGCCGGGGAGGGAATCATCACCTATTTTATAAACAAGTTCCAGGCAGGAGAGCGGAGCACTCCCTATTCCTTTGTTTCCACCATAGCCGGCAAAGAACTGGGGTATAATGAGATGATTATCAACCCTTGGCTGGCCGACAACCTGGAGGCCGGGCCGGGCGATACCATCCGGATGACCTGGTTTGAGGTTGGTCCGCTCAGGGAGCTGACGGAAGTTACATCCGGGTTTGTGGTCAAAGCTATCGCAGACATGGAAGGGCGCTTTGCCGATGCCAGCCTGATGCCCGATCTTCCGGGTCTTTCCGACGCAGGAAATTGCAGGGATTGGGACACGGGTGTGCCCATCGACCTGGAAAGTATTGGGGATGACGATGAGGATTACTGGGATGAGTATGGCGGATTGCCCAAGGCTTTTATCTCCCTGGACCGGGCTGAGGAAATTTGGAAGAATCGATTTGGAGTCTATACTTCCATCCGCTATGATGATATGGATGCCGGGAGCCTTGAGGCTTCAATTCTGAAAGTGATTGAACCCGGTATGCTGGGCTTCAGCCTGGAGGCCACACGGGCCAAGGGAGAGGAAGCAGCCGTGGATGGCGTTGACTTCAGCCAGCTCTTTGCGGGGCTCAGTTTTTTCCTTTTACTGGCTGGTGTGATTTTGACAATCCTCCTCTTTCAATTGAACATGGAAAGCCGGGAGGAGCAGTTGAGAACTCTGCATATACTGGGAATCCCTTCGCGGCTGATCCGACGGATCATGTTTATTGAAAGCATGCTTGTGGCCGTGGCAGGTGCTGCGGCCGGACTGGTCCTGGCCATCCTGTATAACCGGCTGGTATTTCATGCCCTCAATGGTATTTGGAAAGATGTGGTGCGCACGGAAATGATGCATGTGGATGTTTCCCTTTCTACCCTGCTCACAGGACTGGCATTTACAATAATTATAGCTTTCCTATCCTTCTGGTTCCCGCTGAAGCGAAGGCTTAAAAGCCTGGGCAATATTCATAAATCCGGGGAAGCATCCGAGGGGCATACAGGCAGGAAAAGTGCCACCAGGAAAAAGAAGGGAAGGCTGCCGGCTACCCTGGCCCTGGTGAGTGGTCTTACTGCTATGGGCCTGGTCATTTCCCAGATCATTGCTGGAACGCTTGTGAACTCCGCCCTCTTTTTCCCTGCCGGGGGCCTGCTGCTGGTGTCGGCTCTTTCATTCTTTTCGTGGTACCTGCAGAAAAGTGAGAAAGCATCCGCCTCCACATTCAGTCTCTCACTCCTGAGCTGGAAGAATGTTACTCGCATGCGGACCAGGAGCATGAGTATTGTGATCCTTTTTGCCATCGGGGCTTTTCTTGTGATATCCACCGGCAGCAACAGGAAGGATCTGTTTGCCTCTTCAGAGGATCCCTCCAGTGGTACGGGCGGTTTTTTGTACTACGCCCAGTCGACCATGCCTGTTCTTCAAAAACTGAATGATCCCAGGGTGAAATATGATTACGGACTGGAGGAAGAGCTGTCCTTTGTGCAGATGCGCCTGGCTGACGGCGATGACGCCAGCTGTCTGAACCTGAATAAAATTGTAACTCCCAGGGTGCTTGGTGTGCATCCCTCCTCCCTGGAAGGCCGCTTCTCCTTTGTAAGCCGCACTGCTTATCTTAATGAAGAGCAGCCCTGGAGCTCCCTGCAGCTCGATCTGCCGGGCGGATTAATACCGGCCATTGCAGATGAGACAGTCATAAAATACGGTCTTGGAATGAGCGTGGGCGACACACTTCGCTATACCAACTCCACCGGTGGTACCATGGAGTTATTGCTTGTGGGCGGAATGGCTCCCTCGGTTTTCCAGGGCAGTGTTATTATTTCCGATGAGCGCTTCCTGGAGCAGTTCCCCGAGAGCAGCGGAAGCCATGTGTTCCTGGTGGATGGGGCAAGGGCGGATACTGCAGCGATCTCAGCAGAGCTTTCGCGTGGAATGCGCGACCTGGGATGGGATATGCAGCTTAGCTCCGATCGCCTTGCCGAGTTTAATTCGGTAACCAATGCCTATCTCTCCATTTTCATGGTACTCGGGGCCCTGGGGCTCTTGCTTGGAACCTTTGGATTAATCGTGGTCCTATCCAGGAGCATCCTTGAAAGAAGGCAGGAGATTGCCCTTTTGAAAGCGGTGGGATATCCGCGAAAGGAGATCCGAAAGCTGATCACACGAGAGTACTTTTTCCTGCTTTTCTGGGGGATCCTCAGTGGCTTCGGGTCGGCCATCATTGCCACCCTCCCTTCCATCCTGAGTTCACATAGCGGCACATCCTTTTCCACCATCCTTATCTGGCTACTCATCCTGGTAATCAACGGGTGGTTCTGGATCCGGCTACTTACTTCAGCATCCTTGAGTAATCCTCAAATTTACGAGGGATTGAGAAATGAGTAAAACTGATTACCCCGACAAGTTGAGGGTCGACAGCATTGAAGCCTGGATCGACTGGTTGAAAAAGCACCACCAGGATCGTAAGGTGGTCTGGCTGGTTTACAAAAAGAAGTCAAAGGGTGCAGTTCCCTTTGATTACCAGATGAGCCTGGATGCGGCACTCTGTTATGGCTGGGATGAAAACCATTCGGCTTGCTAAAGAGAACGGGATGTGGGACAGAAGAATTAAGCTGCCCGAAGTGGATGACTCACTGCCCGGTGCCCTCCTTCTTGGATTTCTGTCGAATCCCCAGGCACGGGACCATTATTTTGCCTTGAAAGAGAAGAGCCGGAAGCAGTATAACATCTGGATCAATATGGCAAAGAGAGCCGAAACTATCAGGAATAGGGTGGAAGAAGCACTTGACCTGCTTGAGCAGGGGAAAGAGCTTGGATTGAAGTAGGAAGGGGATAGTACACAGTGCTCAGGGAAAAAAATTAGAAGGTGAAAAAGACCCGTAGCCGGTAAACCAGGTCATTGTTCTCAAAGTCATCAGTGCTGGAGTTACGGCTGAAGTGATAGGAGAGATGGAATTCGGTGGAAAATTGATCCGTGAAGTCATAGCCAATTCCCGGAGTTACCCGAACCACATCGTTGAAATAGAGCCCCTGTCCGGCACTTATGAATACTTCTGCTGAGACAGGAAAATAAAGGTCAGATAAAAAGGGCTTTAATAAGCGGATTTTGGCTCCAAGCCTGTACCTGAAGCGCAAAGTAAAATCATAGGTCTCCGAATCCTGAAGGTGTTCGAAGCGTTCTTCCATACGGAAGTAATGGGTCAGAAATACCCTGGGGAAAGAGGGCCATCGAAGGTGTACCCCCTGGTAGAACCTAACTTCATTCAGATTTAAATCTTCTATGGAGTAGGTGTAATAGTTCCCCACACCTGCATG
>JAOZLK010000142.1 GCA_029934875.1 Bacteroidales bacterium
CCAGGGCTCTTGTGGGGATCAGTTCTTATTTGATTAACCGTGTAACCCTTGATGAAATTATCATCAAAACAGAAATACCCAACCTGGATATCATACAAACAGGTCAGGTACCCCCCAACCCTGTTGAACTGCTGTCAAGCAAGAAGAACCAGGAGCTTTTTAATACCCTCAGTGAACGCTATGATTACATAATCGTTGATACACCTCCCTATAGTCTTGTTTCGGATGCATTTATCCTGATGAAATATGCGGATATAAAACTTTATGTAACCCGCCTGGGTAAAGTGAAAAGAAGTCGCCTGATATCAAGTATGGAAGATGTTGCCTCCAAGGGCGTAAAGGATCTCTATTTACTGGTGAATGAGGATAGTACTTTTAAGAACTCAACCTATCAGCAGTATACCGAGAGAAACAAGGGTAAAAAAGGACAGGTAAAAAAGGGTCGGTCCCGCAAAGCTTCTAAACCGAGGGATATTGCTGATTAAGCTCTTTCCTGTAGCGTCTTTTATTAAAAAAGAACTTATAGTATAAGATGCTTGATAGTTCTCTAACAATCTCCTTTTTGCTATAGGGTTTGATAGCACTATTATAACTTCGGGCGGGAGGGACGCAAATAATACCCACAGTATCAGCCTGATTTCGAAGGGCAAATTTGTAGCACATCCATGTTCTTCGCGCATGTATGCCTTCAGACATAATATTAATAGAAGCGTAAGGGAGGTTTTGATCCTCCAGGTAGTTTGAGATAACAATAGCACTTGCGAGGGTGCGATTTTTGTCAGAAACCGGGGATGCTACCTCCTCAATCACCTGATCAGGGATGCCTTCCAGGTGAAGTTTATGGGCACAAATATCTGCTACTGAAGCGAAATTGGTGAGAATTGGATGCTTCCTTTGGTAATCCGAACTTCGATAATGTAAGACATCTTTGGATCGGGCCAGGTAGCGGGAGTTTTGCAAGTCAAGGCATTTTACCTCCATGTTGCGATCTTCTCCCAAATAATGTTCATCATTGATGAATGATATGCTGATTCTTTCGGCAAAAAAACTTGATTCCAGAATGTGCTGGTAGGTCTTCCACGAATCGGATGTAAAACCACCAGCGACCTTCTGATCATTAATGAAGACCAGGTATTCGGGATAGATTCCCTGTACGGGACTTCCTTTTAAAACAAATGACAGGGTGTCGTTTTTTTGGAGCAAAACTGTTTGAGAACTGAAATTGAAATCCAGAAAGCCATTTTCTGAAAGTAGGTAAGCTGAATCAATGGGACTTCCACTGGTGAATATGCCGCTGTATTTCTTGTCTTGATACTCTTTTGCTGCCAGGCTGATGGTTGAATCAGAAACCCATCCTTCAACGATGAGTAACTCTGGTGAAACTGGATTATTCACAGAAAGGTAGGATTCAAACCAGTCCTTGTAAAAGGCAAGTGCTATTAAAATGGCCGAAGTAAGAATGAATACATTCAGTAGTATTATTAAGTATGTGTTTTTTGTCATAGCCTCTTATCTTTGTGTTATCTTGACGAAAAGATAAGAATTTATCCTGTTAAGAATGGAAGTGAAGAGAACAAAAAAGAAAGTAGCCTTGCTCATCCCTGTATTCAATAACCTTGAATTTACGAAGGACTGTCTAGGTAAACTCGATGAATTGCTCACAAAAGAACAATTGGAGCATCTGAAATTTACATTGATTGTCATCGACGATGGTTCCAGTGACGGAACTTCTGACTGGATCAGAGCAAACTATCAGGATGTGAAAGTATTGCAGGGAGATGGCAATCTCTGGTGGAGTGGCGGAATTAACATGGGGGCTGCTTTTGCAGTGCAGCAAGGGGACTATGATTATGTAATGTTATGGAACAATGATATCAAGCCGGCAGACGACTATTTTACAGCACTTGATGATCTGATACCCGGAATATCGCAGGATGCAATTCTTGGGTCCAAAATCTACACCATGGGTGAGGATGATATGGTATGGTCATTCGGGGGTAAATTTAACCCCAGGTCGGGCAAGATATATATGCTGGGATATGAAGAGGTGGATAGCAATAAATTTTCTTCACCAGCCCGCGCCGATTGGTTGCCAGGTATGGGGACCCTCGTACCCCTTGAAGTAATTCACAAAATTGGATACTGGGATGCTTTGAATTTTCCTCAGTATCATGGAGATAGCGATTTTACTTACCGTGCAAAGTTGGCTGGTTTCGAATTATGGGTCTATCCCCAGTTGCGGATATGGAACAACAGGGAGAATACCGGCCTGAAACACCAGGGTAATTTCAGAAAGTTAATGCAGCTTTTTACGGATACGAAGTCCAATTTCAACTGGAAAATGCATATGTGCTTTTACAGGAAGTATTCAAAGGGGTTTCTTGCTTACATTCCGCTTTTTCACGTGTATGCTATGTTGCTTGGAGGCTTTTTTAAATGGAAGATCCTGAGTTTTTTCGGAGTCTCCCGGAAGGTATAGTCTTTTACCTGGCAAAGTCTGCATTGTTGTGACAAACCTTAAAATTTGCTTGACGAAGGAATAATTTTCTTTGACCAGGGAATTTTTTATGTATTTGCCTTAAATTTCCTTTTCATCCCTCTTTTTGGGTTTGAGATCCTTCATTTTTCCTAACCTGTCAAAATTGGGAAACATGTGCATACTTTCCGCGTTAAAACATACATAAAATCTATGTGTTAGTGCAACCTTTGTGCCAATACTGATAGTCAATTCAATAGTTCTTAATAACTATTAGATTTTTTTAAAACATTTTTGAAAGCACAACGTATATGAGTAGAAATCATTCAAACAAAAAGCAGAAAAACCATAAAATTCTTTACTGTATGAAAAAAATGAACTTTTTATCAATCATTGCCTTCCTGATGCTCCTTGCTTTTAGCAGCAGCGGATGGGCGGCTGAAGCTCCTTACATTGCTCCCATCGCTGATCAGACAGCTACTCTTGGGGAGCTCTTCACCTATGATGTAAATGCCGTGAATGCTGATCCGGCTGAAAATTATCAATTATTGTCAGGTCGCCCTGGTATGACTATCGACCAAAGTACAGGAGTAATTTCATGGACTCCCGGTGAAACAGGTGATGGCGGTGCTGTTTCGGTTCGTGCTTATAATTCGGCAGGTGAGTCTGTACGTGACTTCTTGGTCTATATTTCCACCGCTGTTGAATGCGATGACGATTTGATCTCATACTGGAAACTGGATGAAACTACCGGAGATGTTTATGAGGATTATAAGGGAGGATATTCAGCCACTTCTCTGACCCCTCTGACAAATGCGACTGGAAAGGTGGATAACGCCAAAACCTTTACTCCTTTGGGACAGACAGACCAGTTTGTATATGTTCCTGATACGGATCAGTATGATTTCGCCAGTTCGGGTGGGTTCTCAATCTCAGTGTGGTTCAAGTATGATGGACAGTACATAACAGGTGTGGATAAAAACCAGGTCTTGATAGCAAAAGGTTCTGCCAGTGTAGAAGACGAATCTCTCATCCTTTTGATGGTGCAGACTGAAGATGTTTCAACACCTGTTGTAAGTTTCAGTCTCAAGGTAGCCTTAGCAGACGATCCCATCAAAACGGTTTCTTCCGGCCCCATCTCCCCGGGCCAGTGGTACAATGCCATTGCCGTTTATCAGGGTGCTTCCTCCGGGCAACTTGCCTACCCAAAAATCTACCTGAATACCGTTCCGTCAAGTCCTGCTCCTCATATTTTTCATAATGCCAATTTCAATACAAAATACGAGTTGAATATTGGGTATTGGGGCAGGTATGAGGAAAACCGCTATCCATTCAACGGATCGATGGATGAAATTCTTTTCTATAATAAGGCTTTAAGTCAGCTAGAGGTAAATGCAATTTTTGCTGATGGAGACGCTGGAAAGCCACATTGCAAGCCGGGTAATTACTACCCCTTGTTTTCTTCAGTTCCCGTTACTGCTGCTGCACAGGATGTGGAGTATAGCTATATTGTTGAAGCTGCGGATTATGACAATGATCTCCTGACGCTCTCGGCTGTTACCATTCCTTCATGGCTGACTTTCAATGCAGCAAGCGGACTGCTTTCAGGAACTCCTGGCAGTGGTGATGTAGGAGTTTTCCCTGTAAGCATTAAAGCCACAGACGGCAGCATTGATATTTATCAGAATTTCGATATCGATGTGACCAATACAAACGATCCTCCGGAAATCACATCTACTCCTTTAACAACGATTGATGAGGGAGCTACCTACACCTATTTCATTGTAGCTGAGGATCTGGATGAAGATCCACTTGTTTATACTACTCCGATTCTTCCTTCATGGCTTACATTTAATCCGGACACCAAAGTATTAATTGGAATTCCCGGAAGAGAAGATGCAGGTGATAATCCAGTGAAGATCGTGGTTTCAGATGGTGTATTCGAGGCTACTCAAGAGTTTACCATTGAAGTTATGAGCGACAACAATGCTCCATTGATTACCGCTAATCCGGTAATCAGTGTGGATAACTACCAGGAGTATGCTTATACCATTACAGCTTTTGATGCGGATCCAGCCGATGTATTAAGCTTCACACCTGA
Source organism: Bacteroidales bacterium (assembly GCA_029934875.1). Classification (GTDB taxonomy): domain Bacteria; phylum Bacteroidota; class Bacteroidia; order Bacteroidales. Next base: position 4,578 of record JAOZLK010000142.1, read on the forward strand.
ACTTATTCCATCATGGGCTACCTTTGATGTGGAAACTCATCTTTTAAGTGGAATTCCTGAGAAGAAGGATGTTGGAGATCATCCTGTAAGCCTGGTCGTAAGTGACGGTTGGGTAGATGTGAAGCAGGAGTTTGTCATCAACGTAAGGGATGTAAATACGGCTCCTGTAATTAATTCAGAGGCCAATGATACAGCCATTGTAGATGAACTTTATGCCTACCTCCTGGATGTCACCGATTACGATGGAGACATTATCACCGCTACAGGTGTACTCATTCCGGAATGGATGACATTTAATGCAGGTTCCAGGGTGCTGAGTGGTACTCCTAGCAGCGATGACCTTGGACCGCATAATGTAATGATCACTGTTTCAGATGGTACTTATACAGTCAATGAACTGTTCACAATTAATGTTATCACTGCTGTCGGAATTGATATTTCGAGCAAATTGGTGAACAGCGTATATCCGAATCCAGCAAATGAGTTTGTTGTTTTTGAATTCATTGAGCAGGCCTCAAGTATTGAGATTACTGATCTGTCCGGTAAGGTTCTGATCCGCGAATCGGTAGACTCAGGAGATATGCAGGTCCAGATCAATGTATCTGAACTGAACAATGGTATGTATATGTTCCGGGTATTTGATGAGACAAAGAGTCAGCATCAAACCGGTAAAATTGTGATCAACTAATATTTAGAATGTTGGATGAATATAAAATAGGGTGTCAGTAGTGCACCCTATTTTATATACCCATCCTCAGTAGCTCAAACGATATCTTTTAGAAATATGATTGCTCCCAAATATCTGTTGCGTATCCCCATCATTCTTTGTTTCATTGTGTTGACGGCATTCAGTCAGAGTGTCACAGCCCAGTCTCTGTTAAAGATCCTCCCACTCGGGAATTCCATTACCAGGGGAAGCATGTGTCTGAATGGTGATATATATACCTGTGAGCGCCTGGCAGATCCTCTGGCAATCGGATACAGATTTGAATTGTACAGCCAACTGAGCAGCGGTGGATATAACTTCGATTTTGTGGGAGGGAACAAATACGGCTACAGCACTATGAGTGATTCGGATAATGCCGGATTCAGTGGTGTCAAGGACCAGCAGCTGGCTGATATTATAGAATCGGGAACTACAGGCTCACCCTGGGGACAGATTACCCCCGGACCCTACCTGGATTATTTTGATACGGATATTGTGCTCCTGCATATTGGAACCAATGATGTACTTGCAGATGAGTATAACGACGTCAGTAATGTTTCACGCTTACTGGACGCCATAGATGACTACGAAATTGCCAATGGAAAGCCAATCCTGGTTTTCCTGGCCAAGATTATCGGCCCTGCGAATTATTCCTGTAATTCGCATTACGGCACACAACAGTATAACAGCAGGCTGGTATCCATGGCCCAGAGCAGGATCAATAACGGGGATAAGATTGTTATTGTGGATATGCACTGCGGGGCAGGTATTAATTACTACACCGATATGGCAGACCAGGCCCATCCCCTTCAAACCGGCTATGATAAAATGGCTGATAAGTGGTTTGAGGCCATTGACGGATATAATACGGCTCCCGTGGTGAGCCAGATTCCAAATCAAAGCATTGCCCAGGGAGCTTCTTTTACTCAGATCAACCTGGATTCTTATGTCAGCGATGTGGAGGACAGTCCCCAGGATATTCTCTGGAGCATAAGTCCATCCTCACCTGTGCATTATAATGTGATCATCGACGAGAACCGAAAAGCCACAGTCACTGCAATAGATTCCCAGTGGAGTGGCTCCGAGGATATTACTTTTATTGCAATGGATCGGGGTAAGGTGGTGAGCGGACTGCAGAAAACCGATGATTGTGTAGCAAGATTTTCAATAGACTGGGTTCCGGAGATCATAGGTCAGGAGGAGCTCACTATTACGGAAGGGCAGTCATTGAATATTACACTGGATGAGCTGATTTTAGCTGATCAGGAGAATGCCCCTGCCGGTCTGTACGTAGTTGTTAGCCAGGGTAGCAATTATACCGTAAATGGTACGACCATTACCCCGCAGGCGGATTATTTTGGACAGCTTAGCGTGCCTGTGAAAGTGGTGGATAATGGAACTGAATCCAATACCTACCCCCTCCTGGTTGATGTGGTTCAGACGAGCTATCCACCTGAAATTACCTCAAGCCCGGTTCTGGAAGCCTTTACAAATGGTTTATATCAGTATACTATGACAGCCACTGATCCCGATCCGGAAGATGAATTGATCTATTCAGCCAGCCAGATACCGGAATGGTTGCAGATCAATGGAAGTACAGGTGTTTTATCAGGTATTCCCGCCAGGGGAGAGGAGGGTTTCTACGAGGTTAGCCTGGAGGTAACGGATGGACTTTATGTGGACGATCAGTCCTTTACAGTGGAAGTGATCCTCAAGAATCAGCCTCCGGTAATCACAACCGTACCAGAGGGAACAGCTACTGCAGGTCAGACCTATACCTACGGAATACTGGCAACAGATTCAGATAATGATCAGCTCACGTATTTTGCCTCAACTTTGCCCGAATGGCTTGAATTTATTCCGGCAGCACAGGTAATGATTGGTGTGCCCTTCAATAGTGATTCGGGTGATAACCTGGTCACAATGGGTGTAACGGATCAGATAGACACCACCTTCCAGGTATTTATGATCGATGTAAGCTTTGTGGCAGGTAGAGGTGAACTGGAGTTCGATGCGATTTCCATGATTTATCCGAATCCAGTGCAGGACCACCTGATGATTGATCTTTCTCAGCTCTATAATCCGGGAGAGATGGTTCGTTTCGAACTATTCGATATGACAGGAAAAAAGGTGATGGAAATGGAGCTTACAGCTCCGCTGACCGAGATTAGTTTATCAAGTCACGGATTGAGTGAAGGAATCTACCTGTATCAGTTGAACTTCCAGTTGGAGCGAAACAAAATCATGACCGGCAAACTGATCGTCAGGTAATACTAATTATCAATTAACAGGATCTTACAGAATGCTTTTTAATTCCATTGAATTCATCATTTTTTTCCCGATTGTAGTTGCGGCCTATTTCATTCTTGCGCCCAGGTACAGGTGGGTACTCCTGCTCTTAGCCAGCTATTATTTTTATATGTGCTGGGATTATAAGTACATCGTGCTGATCATGTTCTCGACAGTAGTGGATTACACTGCCGGCATTATGATGTACCGAACGGAAAAGGTCCGGCTGCGAAAACTATTGCTTGCAGCCAGTCTGACCACCAACCTGGGCCTGCTCTTCTTCTTCAAGTATTTTAATTTCTTCGGGGATACAGTAAATTTTTTCCTTGACAGGTTTAATATTTTTGCAGAGGTACCTGCGTACGATCTATTGCTTCCTGTTGGTATTTCATTCTATACATTTCAGACCCTGAGCTATACCATTGATATTTATCGCAAGAAACAGGCCCCGGAATACCATTTCGGTCGATTTGCCCTTTTTGTTTCTTTCTTTCCTCAGCTGGTTGCGGGCCCGATCGAACGTTCTGTAAACCTGATTCCCCAGTTCAGGGAGGAATTTAAGTTTGAATATGAGCGGGTGAGAGAGGGGATACTGCTCATGGTATGGGGTTTCTTTAAGAAAGTTGTTATTGCCGACCGGCTTTCAGAGTATGTGAACCTGGTTTATAACCATCCAACGGAGTATGGTGGCTTTCAGAACGTGATTGCGACCTTTTTCTTTTCATTCCAGATATACTGCGATTTCTCAGGATATTCCGACATTGCCATCGGTGCAGCACTGATCATGGGTTTTCGACTGATGACAAACTTCAGAAGACCTTATTATGCTCCAAATATCAGGGATTTCTGGCAACGCTGGCACATCTCCCTTTCCACCTGGTTCAGGGATTATGTTTACATTTCCCTGGGAGGTAACCGGGTTGTAAAATGGAGATGGTACTATAATCTTTTTATTACCTTCCTGGTGAGTGGCCTGTGGCACGGTGCAGAATGGACCTTCGTGATCTGGGGTGCCCTCCATGGTTTTTACCTTGTCTTTGCCATCTGGACCGACAAGTTCCGTGAAAGTGCCAATAAATGGCTTGGGATTTCTAAAAATGATAAGCTATATAAGTTCACCCAGGTTATGGTGACCTTTGCACTGGTATATTTTGCCTGGATATTCTTCAGGGCAAACAACACAGCCGATGCTTTTTTGATTATCAAGAACACTTTCCACTTCTCGGGTAATTCGGCTTTAAACCTGTTTACATTCAACGCAGATTTATATATAGCCTTTATATGTATTGGCATCCTGTTGGCTGTTGAATATTTTGAAGAGTATACAGGCTTGTATGGTCGTTTGAAGTCGAATTTGCCAAGAGCCTGGAAATGGGTCATCCTATCTGTGATTATTGTACTTGTAATGGTACTTGGTGAGTGGCATGGAACTGATTTTCTGTATTTTCAATTTTAAGATCTTAGAGTGATGAATGGGAAACTACTGAAAGCATTGATTTATATCGCAGGGATTGTATGCCTTTACGCCTTTATAGCCATACGCGTCCCGCCAATGTACAATGCAATTCTTGCGGAGAAAATTATTCCCGAATACTGGGAGAATACAAAGTACGGTGAACTCTATTATTTTGGTTTTGTGAAGCA
>JAOZLK010000143.1 GCA_029934875.1 Bacteroidales bacterium
CCGCAATATTTTAAATGAACTGAGCTCTTTCATTTTCCCCTGCTCGTAGGAGACCAGTTTCAGATCCCCCTGGAAACTGTAATAGTAAAGCATCTGTTCGGCTTCTATTACAACGCCTCGTCCGACTTTCAGAGAATCAACCGGCAAACCGGTAGTGGCATCGATGGACTTCAGCTGGGGTTTCTTTGTTCCTCCACCGTAGAGGTAAGATCCAACTTTCACAATTCCTCCCATATAACTGTCAAACTCCCGGTTTCTCCATAATTCTTTGATTGCAGTTCCGTCGTTGGAAAGCTCCAGCTTCACACCAAAATTCCCATCATCGCCAGTGGCGTAGTAAATTGCTCCCTCCTCGAACAGTACCGTATTGGCATGGGTGTCACCCATACCGGGCTTCCTTTTATCTGGCTCAATGCCCTCCATCTCCTGGGACCAGAGCAGCTCCCCGCTCTCCACATCCAGGCCCATCAGGTGATAGGCTGAAAAGGTAAGCAGTATGGTTCTCTCGCCCTGGGTGATCACCCTGGGTGGGTGGTAGGCCGAGCGCTCACTGAAACCCGGATTACTCCAGAGTAAGCCACCTGTAAAGCGGTCAAGAGCTACCACGTTATGCTCCTTTCCTCCCGGAGTCCAGAAAATCTTTTCAGCATCGATGACCGCCGATTCGGAATGACCAAAGCGGGGGAGACCCACTTCAAAAACTTCCGCAAAATCCTTTGACCATACCACATTTCCTGTTGCTTTTTCCAGGCAGTAAAGATTTCCCATGCCCGATCCCACATAGATCAGGTCGTCCACAATAGTAGGAGCTGAGCGTGATCCTGGAAAATTAACCACCCATTCCTTACCGAATATAGATTGCCAGATAATCTTTCCTTCTGTAGAGATGCAGTGCAGGTAAGCAGTGCTATCAATGGCTCCTGTTATATAGATCAATCCATCTTCAACAACTGGCGAACCGTAACCACTGCCAATCCCTTCCAGGAACCATAGTTCGGTGGGACCATCCTCGGGCCAGGTTTTCAACAGATTAGTATCATGGTATCTGCCATTACGGTCCTCGCCCCGCCACTCAACTACATTTGGTTTATTTGGCTTGCAGGACACAAGGAGGACTAAAAGAAGAGCAGGAATAAGAATTTTCATTGTTGGATGCTTTAAGAGTTTGGGATTCAAAAATAAACATTAATTCGCTTCAAGTGGTAGGACGCATTTAACACCCTGCCGATCCATTTCCACTACACATTTGTTGCAACGGTTACACTCTGTGCGGTCGATGCTTCCATCCTTTAGCTTCAAAAGAAAGTCCGGATCGTGAATCAGGGCCCTTGCCAGGGCAATGAAATCAAATCCTGCCTCCAGGATCTCCAGGATCCCTGCTTTGGAATCGACTCCTCCGAGGTACACCAGCGGCATTGTTACACAGGTCCTGATTTCCCTGGCCTGCTTTAGAAAGAAATTTTCTTCAAATTTATATTTTCTAACAATGAAGGGCCCAAACAGGGCCATGGTCACTTTCTCTGCAAAGTTGTCTCCGTTGCATGCCATCCCAAGGAGGGGTACCTTTCCACGCATCAGGTAGAATGGGCTCTTGCTGGTAAATCCGCCGCTTAATACAAGGGCCGTACAGCCTAAATCTTCAAGTTTCTTAGCTACATATTTGCAATCTTCCAGGGAGAAACCCTTTCTCAATCCATCGCTCAGGTTGAGCTTTACCAGCACCGGAAAACCGGGGCCTGTTTTTTCCATGACCCGGCTTAGGACTTCCAGCGGGAATCTACTTCGGTTTTCTACGCTGCCTCCATAGGCATCCTTTCGCTTATTTGTGACAGGACTGAGAAACTGGCTTAGCAGGTAGCCGTGCCCCATGTGAATTTCCACCGCATCAAATCCCGCTTCTTTAATTCCCAGGGCTGCATTGGCAAAATCATCTGCTACTTTCTCCATGTCATTTTCTTCCATTTCCCGGGAAAAGATGATGCCTGACAGAATGCCATATGCATTGAGTACTCTGCTGGGTGCAAGGGGTCTTTTAACCTTTATATTCTTAGTAAAATATCCACAATGAGTAAGTTGCATGGCTACCTTCCCACCGGCCTCATGTACCGCACCAGCAAGCAGGGCCAACTTTTCCAGGCTTTGGGGATTGATATACATCTGTTCATGAAAGGTTCGGGCCTCGGGAGAAACCGCCCCGTATGAAACAGTGGTCAGCCCAACACCCCCTTTGGCCATGGCCACATGATGTTCTGTGAGCGCTTCGGTAGGTAATCCATCCTTCTGCATCCCCTCATATGCTGCTGACCTGATAAACAGGCTTCTCAGCTTTAGCTGGCTGTTTCCAAGACTTTTTTCCATAAAGCATCGTTCCATATTATTGTTCTTTTTTATTCATGGATTTCCTGACTCTATGCCTGTTTACCATGGAGATAAGGGATGCAGGAATTAGAGGGAAAAGCAGAACAATGATTTTGTTGAGTATGCCTGGAATGCAGAGGGCCCGGTTCCTGAACATGGCCCGGATACCAGCCCTGGCAACGAACTCCGGACCCTTAACAATCCCTGCTTTTCTCCCAAAACTCATATCGGCCCCAAAGGGGGCGTTCAATGGAGTATCAGTAGCTCCGGGGATCAGGCAACTTACGTGGACCCTATAGGGCTTTAATTCGGTTCTGATGGCACGGGTAAAATAGCGCAGGAAAGCCTTTGTGGGACCATAAACCGAAATGGTGGGGTAGGGCATCACCGCTGAGATTGAAGAAACATTGAGAATGAATCCGGAACGCCTTTCCTTCATCCCATTTCCAAATAAACGGCATAGTAATGCCGGGGTGGTCACATGCAGCTGCAGGATGGATTTCATTGTGTCGTAGGCTGAATCAACCATCTCACCATACATCAGCATTCCTGCATTATTGACCAGAATATCAACTACCAGCTTCTGTGTCTGACAATAATCAAAGATGGATTTAGCTGCATCCTCCCTGGCCAGATCCTGGTTAATGGTCACCACCTGAACCCTGTGACTTTGCTCCAGTTGCTGCTTTAATTCTTCCAGTTGGCCTGCCTGGTTACTGACCGCGATAATATTGCATTCTTTCGCTGCCAGTTGTTCTGATATTTGCCATCCTATGCCAGAGGAGGCCCCCGTAACAAGCGCCCAAAGTCCTGAAATATTCATTTTATCCTGCTTTGATCTAAAAATAATAAACAATATGAATAAATTCACAGTCGCAAACCTATACAAAAAAAAATGTTCAGCTCTAAGACCTATACTCAGAGAAGAAAGCAAGTGGCCGAATCAGTATCCTCAGGATTAATTCTCCTTCCGGGGAATGAAGAATCCCCAATGAATTATGCCGATAATACCTATCATTTTCGCCAGGACAGTACCTTCCTCTACTATTTTGGAATCGATCAGGCTTCACTCACAGGCGTAATTGATGCTGACAGTGGAAAAGCCATACTCTTTGGAGACGACTATGACATTGATATGATTGTATGGACTGGTGTGGTTCCCTCCATCGCTTCCCTGGGCGAAAAGGCTGGGCTTACAGATGTGAGGTCCGCCTCCGCATTGGCAACTGTCATTAATGATGCCGTGGCTGAAAACAGAAAAATTCATTTCCTGAATCCTTACCGCAGCGACATCCTCTTAAAAGTATCTGAACTTACAGGCATACATTATGCAAAGGTCCCTGAAAACACCTCTCTTGAGCTGACCAAAGCGGTGGTGGCCCAGCGGGAGATAAAATCGCCCGAAGAGATTACAGAAATTGACCGGGCCGTGGAGATCAGTGCCGATATGCACCTGGCGGGAATGCGTTACGCCAGGCCAGGGATGCTGGAGTCAGAGGTAGCTGCAAAAGTAGCAGAGGTGGCCCTTGCTGCAAACGGGAATCCATCTTTCCCCATCATCGCAACCATCAATGGGCAGACCCTTCACAATCACTATCATGGGAATTCCATAAAATCGGGCGACCTCTTCCTCCTGGATGCCGGGGCCGAGACCCATATGAGGTATGCAGGCGATCTCTCAAGTACATTTCCGGTTGATCCTACCTTTACCCCCTTGCAAAAAGAAATCTACCAGCTATGCCTGGATGCCCACAGGGGAGCAGTTTCCATGCTCAAGCCAGGTACTCCATTTAAGGAGGTCCACCTGATGGCCTGCAGGAGAATTTTTGAAGGACTAAAAACCTTTGGTCTTACCCGGGGCGATACTGAAGAGGCCCTGGAGGCCGGTGCGCATGCACTGTTTTTTCCCTGTGGTACAGGACATATGATGGGTCTTGACGTACACGATATGGAGAATCTGGGCGAACAGTGGGTCGGCTATGACGGAGTTCCGAAATCCACCCAGTTCGGGCTGAAATCACTTCGCCTGGGTAAAGAACTTCGACCTGGCTTTGTGGTCACAATTGAGCCCGGCATCTATTTTATACCCGAGCTGATAGACTACTGGAAATCCAAAAAGCACCTGACTCAATTCCTGAATTACACTGAAATTGAGAAATTCCGCAACTTCAGCGGACTAAGGAATGAAGAGGATTACCTGATTACCGATGACGGGGCCCGTCTTCTGGGTAAGGCTCTCCCCATGAGTATAGAGGGGGTGGAGGCAGTCCGTTCAGGCGCGTAATGAATTGATCAAAAACAGTTTATGCCACAAAGGTATAGGCCTTCCCAATCTTACCGGCTCTACCGGTACGCCCAATGCGGTGAATATAACTGTCATGGGTCTGTGGAACCTGGTAGTTGATCACATGTGTAACATCTGATACATCAAGACCACGCGAAGCCACATCAGTTGCAACCAGGACCTGGACACGACCCTGTTTAAAGGCCTGCAAGGCGTTTTGACGTGCATTCTGACTCTTATTCCCATGGATCTGGTCTGCCTTAACGCCTGACTTGTTTAACTTCATACACAGGCGGCTTACCCGGTGTTTTGTCTCTTCAAACAGCAGAACCTTGTTGAATTCACTCTGGGCCAACATCATTTGAAGGACCTTAAATTTGTCTTCACCCGGCTTCAGTCTTATTACCTCCTGGTCGATACCATCACCGGTACTGTTCCCGGTACTCACCTTTACAGTCACAGGATTCTTAAGAATGCTGTTGATCATCGATTGCTGGGATTTATCCAGTGTTGCTGAAAAAAGCATGGTGTGATTGCGCTGCTTCATGCCGTCTAGAATGCGGTTCACATCGCGGATGAAACCCATATCCAGCATGCGGTCGAACTCGTCCAGTACAAGGGTTTTAAACTTACCCAGATCAATGGCACGACGATCCGTCAAATCAAGTAACCTGCCAGGAGTGGCAATAACCACGTGACTGCTTCTGCGAAGCCTCTTCAGATCAGTGTTGATATTGGTTCCTCCAATGAAACAGGTACTGAATAGACCTAGTCCTTTGGACATGGTTTTAAATTCCTCTTCAACCTGGAGAGCCAGTTCACGTGTTGGGACAACCACCAGTGCATAGGGATTTACCCTTTTATGGAGCAGTTGTTCGATAATGGGAATAAGAAAGGCTCCGGTTTTCCCGGTACCTGTTTGCGCAATCCCCAGGATATCTCTTCCATCCAATAGTGTTTCCAGGGTTCTGTCCTGAATTTCGGTGGGTCTTTCATATCCCTTTAAAGCAAGGGCTTCTTTTAATCGTATATCGATGGGCATATCTTTAATAAGCCGATCGGACTTAAAAACTTTATCTACCACTGCATGATCTGCTTCCTTTACAAGGAGCGAAGGATCAAGCGTTGATGCCTTTTTTGCCGGACGGGCATTGTTCCTGTTACGATTGTTCGCACCCTGAACTCTTTTCCGTCCTGAATTTGAATGATTACTTCTGTTGTTACTTACTGTTGTATTACTCATATAATAGATTTAGAACAGCCTTAAAGAAGACTGCTATATTGTTTAAAATGACGAGCTTCAAAGAGTTCGCCGCCTTAGCTGAATCGGAATAAAAAGAGAGGGGTCCCTGAAAGCGGGAAAACTGCCTAATTGAAAAGTCGGCTAAGAAATTTCGACAAAGGTAATCAAATATTCTCAGGAATATTAAGACCTTTGCACAAAATCCAACTTGAATGAAGTTTGAAGAATATAAAATAGCCGAAGGAATTAAGACCAGTATCTCCAAGCTGGGATTCAAAAAACCTACGGATATCCAGTTTAAATCGATTCCTCCCATCCTTCGTGGGGAAGATGTCCTTGCCATTGCCCAGACCGGGACAGGTAAGACAGCTGCCTTTGCCATCCCTGTATTACATACCTTACAGGATCGAAAAATTAAAGGGCGGCCTGATGGGGTGAAGTGCCTTGTAATGGTGCCCACCCATGAACTGGCCCTTCAAACCGAAAATGTATTCCGGGTGCTGGGAAAGCACACCAGGGTCAAAAGTTTTGCCATACATGGTGGAGTAGATCAGGATCCACAGATTAAGCAGCTTAACAAAGGAGTTGATGTCTTGATTGCCACGCCTGGCAGGATGTTTGACCTGGTGAGCCAGGGAGCACTTCAAATGCACAGGATTGAGATCCTGGTATTGGATGAAGCCGATCACATGCTCGACATGGGTTTTATCAAAGATATCCGTGATCTGATGAAACACCTCCCCAGGAAGCGTCAGACCCTGTTTTTCTCAGCCACCATTAACGAACAGATCAAGAAGATTGCCTACTCCCTTGTAAGCGACGCCATTCGTATTCAGATCTCGCCCAAAGATCCCGTGGCCAAAAACATTGAACATGCCGTGGCATTCATCGAGATGGACGATAAACGTTTCTTCCTTGAGAGCGTAATAAACAATCAACCGGATCAGAAAATCCTGGTTTTCGTTAGAACAAAAGTCCGTGCCGAAAGGGTGAAAAAGGCCCTGGACAGGGTGAACGTCCAGTCGGAGACCATCCATAGTGACAAGGAACAGGAGCAGCGTGAACTGACCATGCAGCAATTTCGTTCAGGATCTGTTAAAGTACTTATTGCCACAGATATAAGCGCAAGGGGAATTGATATACCTGATGTGGAACTAGTGGTAAACTACGATCTTCCTGAAAGCCCTGAATACTATGTACACAGGGTTGGTCGGACCGGCCGGGGAACAAACAAGGGGCAGGCCATCTCCTTTTGCAGTAAAGAGGAGAGGGAGATGCTTGGCATCATTGAAGAACAACTGGGTAAACCCATTTACAGGACTGAAATCTCCAAAGGCTTTTACCGCGATACCATTGAGGCTTCCAAAGAGAATGAAGAAACCGACTGGCAGTCTCTGCTGGATCAGGAGGACGAATTCCAGAAAAAAAAGAAGAAGAAAAATAAAAAATCAAAAGGATGATCAAGCTTATCATAGTTGCCCTTCTTGTTTTCATCCTGAATATCCCCTTCGGATACTGGAGGGCAAATGTCAAGCGATATTCTGCCCAATGGTTCCTGGCCATTCACATACCGGTACCCTTTATTGTTGCTATGAGACTACTGGCCGGAATTGGTTTTGCATGGTACACCTACGTATTTCTTGTGGGCGCATTTTTCCTGGGACAAAAATTCGGTTCTGTGCTAATGAACTGGATTCATAAGCGTTGCAAGCAAGAGTCTTCCTGCATCGTAATGGATCTGTATCGTTGTGCGAAATAAATCAGCTAGTCACGCCTCATGGAGAAGGCAGGATTCACATTAGCTGTTTTCAATACCTGGATTACGAAGTAGCGCAGATTTGAAATTATTACAGTTACATGATTAAGATTCAAGTGCATATTTGGTCTTTTTTACTAATTTGGGAAAGCAAATTTTGAAAATCTAAACTCAAAATACCCACATAATGGACCCTAAACAGAAAACTGATCGGCTAAGAACCTTGCCAAAAGAGAGATTACAATCCCTTGATACCTTGCGTGGATTCGACATGGCCATGCTATTAGGGGGTGGATGGATCATCGTTACACTTGCTGAGGCAACTGGTTGGGGCTGGCTTGAAACCCTGGCCATCCAGCAGGAACATGTGGATTGGGTTGGATTTCGTTTTTATGACATGATCTTTCCCCTGTTTATGTTTATTAGCGGGGTGGCCATTCCTTATGCGATTAATTCGAAGGTGGAAAAAGGCCTTGCAAAATCCTTGCTTTTAAAGAAAATCTTCATCCGACTGCTCGCACTTGTGGGCCTGGGACTTTTATATAACGGAGTTTTAGAATGGGGATTTACCGATATGAGGGCAGCCAGTGTTCTGGCCCAGATTGGCTTTGGATACTTTTTTGCTGCGCTCATTTCGCTGTATTCCAAAAGCATAAAAGGTAATATAATCTGGTTGTTGGGGATTTTAAGTGGAGTGGCTGTCTTACAGTTATTTGTGCCGGTACCCACATACGGAGCAGGTACTTTTGAACCGGCTTCTACCATCAATGCCTGGCTGGACCAGATATTGCTCCCGGGAAGACTCCATGATAAAGTGTTTGATCCTGAAGGCATCCTGTGCATCGTATCAGCAGTTTCCATTACCCTGCTTGGAAGCCTTGCCGGCTATGTCCTGCGCAGCTTACCCACTAAGCCCACAAAAAAGGCGCTCCATATTGCATTGGCAGGTGCAGGGCTAATTATCATTGCTCTTGCGCTCAGTCCGGTTTACCCCATTATTAAGAAAATGTGGACCGTGCCCTATGTACTTCTTGCAGCAGGGATAAGCGCCCTGTTACTCGCCCTTTTCTACTTCGTAATTGATGTAAAAGGCTCCAAAAACTGGACCCTCTTTTTCAGGGTTTTCGGGATGAATTCCATTACCATCTACATGGGTACCAGGATTATTGATTTTGGATCCATCAGCCACTTCTTTTTAAATTGGTTCTCCATCCATATCAGCGAGACATGGGGTGCTGTAATACTGGCTATTGGTACATTGGTACTGGAATGGGCCCTGCTATATTTCCTTTACAAGAAGAAAATCTTTCTAAGGGTCTAGGAGCTGATACACTGAACCTTGTCCTGACTTTACCTGATCACAATTTTCTCTGTGAAATGCCGGGTATTGGTGCTCACCCTTCACTTCAGAGCATTCGACAACAAGCATGGATCCATTTTCCAGGACCTTGATCAGTGGGGCTGGATTCCTCCCCTCTGGCGCTTCAATTGAAGTGTAATCTGCCTGAACAGGAATGAAAGTGGCAGCACTGCTTCCTGAAGCTCTGAGGGGTACGCCCCACTGTTAGTACTCT
>JAOZLK010000691.1 GCA_029934875.1 Bacteroidales bacterium
TAACCCGGCTCTGAAGTTACCATCATATTTCCATTGTGCATATGCACATATTCCTGGCAAATATGAAGACCAATACCCGTCCCTGTCTCTCCCTCTGAATGGTCCACAAAAAACCGCTCAAATATTTGTGGGATTGTCTCTGGCTTGATCCCTTTGCCATTATCTCTTACCTTAATCTCAAGTGCCTTCCCTAAAAATTGATTGCCGGTATAGAATACATTGGCATAACTGTTCTGGTCCAGTGTTCTCTGCTCCAATGAAAGGATAATCTGAGCTTTCTCAGGCGAGAACTTAAGAGCATTGGATATCAAATTATATAAGACCATATCAATTTTTTCTTCATCCACTGGCAGGACCAGGGTCTTATATGAGGAGTTAAAAATTATATTAATCTCTTTTTCAGCCACCTGGAATTCGAAACAATCATACACGTTTTTGCAGAGCAAAACCAGATCATTTTTATCAAGCTTTAATTTGCTTTTATTCAGTTCAATCATCCTGAAATCAAGCAATTGGTTGGTAAGCCTCAGCAACCTGGTGGCATTTCTCTTCACAGTGCTGATCTGATCACTCATATCCTGATCATGGGAGACCTTCCTGAGCAGGCCATTAAGAGGGGATAATATCAGGGTTAAAGGGGTTCTGAATTCATGTGAAACATTGGTAAAAAAAGTAACTTTCTCTGAAAATAGCTCTGCTTCTGCTTTGGACCTGACCCTGAACCGTTGTACCCTGATGATCAGGTAGAGTAAGACCACAATTAAAGTCAGGTAGAACAGGTAGGCGTACCATGCCTGCCAGAATGGAGGATGGATTTTGATCTGGATTTTTCTGGAGGATTGGTTCCACATATTGTCGCTGTTGGATGCCATCACCTCCAAAACATAATCGCCCGGTGGGATTTTAGTAAATGACGCTTCCGCTCCATGTTTGATCTCGGCCCATTCATCCTGGTAATTTTGTATCCTGAACCTGAATCTATTATTAATAGCTTTTATTGCACTGTTGGCAACAAATCCAACAGTTATTGAGTTTTGATCATAGTTTAGTTCAAGCTTTTCAACAGCGGCAATGAATTTTGAATTTACATATCTCGGTTCCTGATCTTCGAAGGGTATATTATTAATAAGTAGTTTAGACAGGTAGGGATCAGGGGTAATATCATTTTGTTTTACAGCATCAGGATCAATAATGTTAAATCCATTTCCTCCACCGAAATAGACTTTGCCCGAAGAACTGATAAATCCTGAATTTGGGTGATATTGATTACCTAAAAGTCCATCCTGCCGGGTGAATCTTTTTAGTTCATTACGCTGATGGTAATAAACATAAATTCCCTGGTTTGATGAAAACCACATATTATCATGTTTGTCTCTTAGTATACAGTAAACATCTGCAGTTTTAATGGATTCATTCAGGCTGAACCTACTGAAAGAATCGCTCTCAGGATCATATATATCTATTCCTCCACCGTCGGTGCCGATCCACAGTTTCCCATTTCTATCCTCGACTATGGTATAGGTCATATTGCGATTTAAACTGCTGCTATTCTCATTATAATAGTACCTGAAAAACAGATCCTCGTTCTTCCGTTTAACAGATAAGCCAAAGTCGCTGCATATCCATAAATTCCCATTTGAATCCTTGAATATATCCCAGAGATGATTTGAACTGATGGAACCGATGTTTTTGTCCTCTGTCAGGTACCTGGTGAAACTGTTCTTAGTATTATCATAGAAGATCAGACCATCCTCCCTGTCTCCAATCCATATTTCATCCTTAAGGCCTAACATCGAAGAAAAGATCCCGGTAATATCCCCTACACGGCTCATTTTATTATTCTCCAATTTCCACAATCCTTCGTATAATGTTCCGAACCAATGCCTGTTATTTTGATCGGTATCAATAGACTTTATACGTGAAATGGGCCATTTACTTATTCCTTGCTTATCCTCAACATAGGTCAAACTGACCGGATCGAATGTACTTATACCGTTATTCTCACTTCCAACCAGGATTTTCCCATCCGGATCTTCAGCAAATGATGAAATAACATCCATTGAAAGAGGGGTGTTATTGTGTGTTTTTCGGATGTGTTGAAATTTGTAATAACTATCATGGTAATAGGTGAGGCCGCCTGCCCAGGTCCCAACCCAGACGCCATCATTCCTGTCGGCGTATAATTCAAAAATCCCGGTATGAGGAAGCCCGTTGTATAAATCAGGTTTGATAAAATGATTTCCCATTGAAGAGATTACCGCTATCCCACCAAAGGTTCCAACCCAGATATTTCGATTTTTACGCTGAACGATCTTTCTGATCTGGTTGTCGGGAATGTGATACTCGCCCGAAAACTCTTGCCTGTATCTGGAAATAAGTATTCCATCCTGGTCAACTACATCAATCCCATTTTCAGTGTAACCTATCCAAAAATTGGGGCCAATGACACAGATGCTTGAAACGCTACCGGAAGAGGAGTTGTTTAAGAGCCTGAAATTACTTAAAGATCCGTCGCTGACTAATACTTTACCACTCTCTGATCCCACATAGATCTGATCATCTTCATTGCTACCTAAAAAGGTAATTCCTCCAATGTCATCATCTATATCAACTCTTTTAAAAACAGGCTCATTAAGATCGAAATGGTAAAGCAAGGAATTTATCTCAGCAAGGTACTTATTGTCGGAGTACTGCACGATCGAGCCAACATTTGTTTGGTCCAGTTGTTTGCCACCCTCTTTTACAGGAATCCTTGAAAATGCATTTTCACTTTCATTAAAATAGCATAGACT
>JAOZLK010000692.1 GCA_029934875.1 Bacteroidales bacterium
ACCCAACTATATTGAAGAGGTGATCAAAACAAGAAGGTTTTTTGGCTATTCAGGTGATGGCAAGCTCTATAAAGACTCAGAAGCTTTTAAAAATTCCTGCAAGTGAGCAATGCAGCGCCTGGTTTCAATCTGCTTGGTATTTAGATTTTCTCATTTTTATTCCTATCTTTAGATTTCCCTATTCTGATACTTCAACCTATGAAAGCCAATCTCATAGTTGGATTAATGTTGCTTGTAAGCATCCAGGCTTTCGCCCAGGTAAAATGCTACAAGTACCCTGGTAATCCGGTGTTTCAGGCAGGGAAAGATGGGGATTGGGACGAGAACTTATTTTCTTTCGATATCATATTTGAAAACGATGAGTACCATATGTGGTATCTGGGATTGCGAAAGGATGACCCATTCAGGAATTCTTTTGGGTTTGCTTCTTCAACCGATGGCATACATTGGGAGAAATACGATGGAAATCCATTGATGTTCAACAGCGATAGTATCGGCTGGGGGAATAACTTTGTGACATTTGATATCATCAGGAAAGACTCAATGTATTTAATGTGGTATACTGCTAATCCAGCGGATTCGAAGTTGACCGCCAGTATTGGTTTCGCCTGGTCAGCCGATGGTTTGACATGGAATAATCATCCGGAACCTGTCCTGACTCCGGGGGAAGGCAATGCCTGGGATGCTAATAGTGTTTCAAATCCCAATGTCATATATGACGGACAAATTTACCATATGTGGT
This sequence comes from Bacteroidales bacterium, assembly GCA_029934875.1. Lineage (GTDB taxonomy): Bacteria > Bacteroidota > Bacteroidia > Bacteroidales. The sequence goes on from JAOZLK010000692.1 coordinate 743, forward strand.
TCTCCGGATGGCCTAATAGGATCCCCAAAACTGCCTTCAACGGATACGCAACATCCAGAGACGGGATCAACTGGAAAAAACACCATGCCAACCCTGTCATAAATATTGGAGAGCCCGGCACCTGGGACGACCATGGGGTGGCAGGATCCAATGTGACTTTCAATGGATCTATATTCGAAATGTGGTACTTTGGATGGAACCTGATAAAGTTTGAGATCGGCCTTGCAACATCACGAGGTGGCATCAGCTGGAAAAAATCACGTGATAATCCAGTCCTGAAAACAGGGGGGCTTGGGACATGGGACGCTATGTTGTTTGGACCTAAAGTGTTAAGCCATGGCCCTGACTACAGTTTGTGGTATGCTGGTTCTAATAACGTCAGGGTTGCGTATGGATACGCTACGACCTCCCTTGCAGAGGCTGAAAATTGGAGAGAAACTATCATAGAAACCCAACAACGGGTAATCAGGGTCCAGGTATTTAACAGGTTGGAATATATCAACATTGACAGCCTGTCCCAAAGCCTTCAGGAACTATCAGGTGTGGCATTGATCGATGCTTACAATAAGTTGGCCCTGGCCTGGTCACTTAATGATGATTCCAAAAGCTATAATTATGCTGAAAAAGCTTTTGATTTGTCTAAGAGAGAAAACTACACAAAAGGCAAGGCCATGGCGCTATATAGCATGGGAAACAGCCAGTATGTATTGAATAATTATTCTGAAGCCCTGGCCGGCCAGTTAACTGCCCTGCGGTTATTTGAATCTCTTGGCATGCAACTTGAAGTGGGAAACTTGTTATCGCAATTAGCCAGTATTCATACCTATGCCGGATCATATGAGCAGTCATGCCTATACCATCAACAATCCCTTGATGTATTCGTAGCACTGAAGGATACAAATTCCATTCTTAATACAATGAATTACCTCGGGAAGGCTTACCTGGATTCAGGTGATACCCTCCTGGCAATGAAAACCTTCGAAAAAGAACTCCTATTGGCAAAAGAAGCTAAACAACCCATTACCCAGGGATTTGCTTATGAGGGATTAGGCAGGTGTTATCAAAACCACTCGTTAGATTCATCTATCTATTATTTTAAGGAAGCCAGGGTCATTTGGGAAACAGCATATCCGTCACAGGTGGCAGCTAATTACCTGCTCATGGCAGAAACTTATTTGACCTACGGACCTAAATATTATACAGAGGCTGAGGATTGTCTGCAACAAAGTTTTGATCTGTTATTATTCAGTATCGGGAAGGGGCAGGATCAACTGAGATGGTGTTTCAGGATGGCAGAATTATATATGGCAACCCAACACTATGATAATGCCAGAGAATACCTCGATTTATCCCTTAAGATGTGCCTGACTTTCTTGTCGAAACATGATCAGCAGCAGTACGTTTCCTTAAATAACAAGCTGGAATTTGGGATATTACTAAAAGAATACATGGAAAAAATCTATCACCAGTATCATAATCTGGATATTATTTTGCAGGACAAAGATGGGGCTTTGCAACATTTTATGCTGGCTGCAGCATGGAGTGACAGCGTCTCAAATGACCAGGCATGGAAGAAAGTGGCCATGATCCAGGGACAATTCGAAACAGAAAATACACAAAATCAGATTACGCTGCTGGAAAAGGAGAATGAAGTAAAAAACCTGACCTTAAAGAAGTCAAGAATCTACCTTTTTGGTTTGGGCGCATTAGTATTGATCATTATCCTGGGTGCAATCATATTCATCCGTAACAGAAAGATCAGGGCACAATATGCCATTGAACTTGAACGGGTGAAATCAGAGAAACTCCAGGAACTCGACCGTTTGAAATCACGGTTTTTCGCAAACATATCCCATGAATTTCGTACCCCGCTTACATTGATAATGGGACCATTAGACAGGATACTCTCAAAATCTGATGACGAAAATGATAAAAAGGATCTTGATATTGCAAAAAAATATGCCGCTAATCTGCAAAACATGATCAATAATTTACTCAGTATTTCAAAACTGGAATCGGGTAAAATGCTGTTGCAGG
>JAOZLK010000693.1 GCA_029934875.1 Bacteroidales bacterium
TGTCCTGAATCTGAGTAAGGAGCTTCCTGAAATTTATAACGCGGAAGGTCTTTCTTTTTGGCCCTCCAAGCTGGTCCACATAACCATCTGAGAACAGGTATACCGCATCATTTTTTTGCAGCGAAATAGAGTGCTTTGTAAAAGGAGCGAGCTTTTGCTCATAGAGCCCGATGGGCATCCTGTTTCCACGGTATTGAATTACTTCTTTGTCCCTCACCAGGTAAAGGGGCCTGTTGGCACCTGAAAATTCAAGGGTATGCTTGTCAGGGTCAATAATACACAGGGCAATTTCAATCCCGTCCCGGGCCTCATAGCGGGTTCCCGTCTGGTGCAGGGAACGAACTATGTAAGTCCTGAGTTCCTCCAGTATCCTGGCCGCGTTGAGGGTCTCACTTCTACTCACAATTTCATTCAATGAGGATATGCCCATTACACTTAAGAGGGCACCCGGGACCCCGTGACCTGTGCAGTCGGCAACGGCAATAAGCAGCTTTCCATCCTTATGAGAGGTCCAGTAATAGTCGCCACTTACGATATCCCTTGGTTTGAAAAGGATGAAATGGTCGGCGAGCGATTTGGTCAGGGTCTTATCAGGAGGAAGGATGGCCGATTGGATTCGTTCGGCATAACGAATACTGTCCAGGATTTGCTCGTTCTGTACGGAGATGGTATCGCGCTGCTGAGTGGCCATCTCCAGCTGGGTCTCAATCTCCTCTTTCTGGGCCTCAATTTCTTCCTTCTGCATGACCACCTCCTGGGTACGATCCTTCACGGTCTGCTCAAGATCCCTGTTCATCTTTGAAATGTGCTCAACATGTTCGTGGATCTTGCGGGTCATTTCATTGTATCCTTCGGTCAGCTCTCCGATCTCGTCGTTGGTACGCACGATGGTGTAGCGCTCAACCTCTCCGGTTCTGATTTTCCGGATGTTTGCCAGGAGCTCCTTCACCGGGTAGGTAATGTCGCGATTGGTCCACCTTATAAACAATACCAGGTAGAGAAGCGAAACCAGGATCCCGGTGCTGATCCCGATGATCATGCTTAAGGTATCTATGGCATTCACATAGAACAGCCATTCAAATTTTTCCAGCGAAAGACTCTCTTTCCCCCCGCCGATCATCTCACTCCAGGGGCCGATTAATATATCCCATGCCTCTTCAGAGATAGTCTCAAGTTTCAGCGACTTTACCGAGGTGAGGCTCTGGATCAGGTAGAACAGCACAATCATTAGGGGAAGGGTGGTGGTCATCCCGCTGGCAACCATTAGCCGGCCCCTGATCCTGCCCCCTCTGCGTTTGAATATTCTGCTCCTGAGCTCCTCTTTTGAATAGAAATATTCGATGTAGCGGATGTGCACCCTGTGTTTTTGCCAGTAATAGACAAATAGAAACTCCAGGATGGTAGCCAGCAGGGCCAGGAAATAGAATTCTCTGAAAATCTCATTTTCAATTTCGGTTTCAACCCGACCCTTCATCAAAATGAAGAAGAGGGAATATAGTAATACCAATGCGCTGGGAAGGGTAATAATCAGTGCATTGATCACGGGAGAATTCAAGAGCTGTTTTTTACAGTAGCGCTGCAGTTTAAGAGGGATCTCTTTTTTACGCCTTACATTTTTGAGGTAGCGTTTGAAAGGCTTGTTATATATCAGGCCAGCGACATATGACGCCAGGGTCAAAAGGAAGAGCAATCTGAAAAACCTTGAAAAGGGTCCTTTATCACCGAAAACTTTAACCCTCTCCTTCTCCTCTTCCTCCGATTGAGGCCCGGAGAATGAGATTTTCAGATCGGCCTTTTCTTCTGAAATGGAGTCCGCAAACTTTTCGCCCATATCGAAGGCAACAGTCAGCATGCTGTCAATGAATTCACCTTCTGTAAGCTTCAGGCTGTCGGGAAGGAACTCTAAACTATCAGATAAGCTTATTAGAGAATCTGCCATTTCGGAGGCGCTACCGCCCAGGTACCCCTTATCCCTGGCAATTTCCGGGATGCTTTTTGCTCCCAGGAAAATCAGGAAGGGGATCACCAGGAATGTGTAGAGCAGGTTTGAAGTGAAATAGACCCTGAATCCATAATATGACGGAAACTTTTGTTTTTCCATAGTGGCTGTATCCAAACAGAACCTGGCAGCTGTCTATAGGTGGCAGTGCTGCCGTGATCGTCCTTAAAAATAGCCTATTTTAGGAAACAAGGCAACCATCTTGTGAAAAGAGTAGACTAATCTCCACCTGGAGACCTATTTAAACTTACTCTGGAGATCAAATATATTATATTTGCCCGATGCGAATAAATTTCCCAATAATCGCCAGCATACTGGCCATACTCCTCCTCATTCCTGCTGTCTCCACCCTCAGTGCCCAGGAAGCTGCAAAGCTCAATATCGATCCGACAGAAACAAGACAAACAGTTACGGGATTCGGGGCAGCCCTGGCCTACTACGAAGGCTGGCTGAATGCCCACCCAAAGAAGAGCGAGATCTATGATCTTATTTTTGGGGAGCTGAGCCTGGACATCCTCAGGGTGAGAAATGCCTACGGATATGATCCTGACATGGTTGGGCGTGTCAAAGAATACATGAGTGCTGCTGAAGCTTCCCTGGGGCATCCCATTCAACTGCTCTCCTCTTCCTGGGCACCTGTGGATAGCCTCAAGAACACGGGCGATCGAAAGAATGGAGGTACCATCAGGTATACCAGTGGTCCGGGAGGGGTGGAATTTGATTATGCAGGTTTTGCCAGCTGGTGGAAAGGATCCCTGGATGAGTATGCAG
>JAOZLK010000694.1 GCA_029934875.1 Bacteroidales bacterium
GCATATGCACAATATTTAAAAAAAACTCCCCATCAAACCTGATGAGGAGTCCTCTTTAGTAGCGGGGGTATTGTTGCCCGACCTTCGGCCGTGCGAGTCCAGGAAGGGGGTGTAAGCTAAAGACACCTTAAATTTACCCGCGGAATATACTAGTTTCCCCAGCTTGACAATTTCTTACTGCGAGCACTTTGCACAGGTTGAATATGGGCATACTTGTTCAGGATCAGATTATTTTTTCAATCTTTCTCCAGGATGAATGAGACTTCTTTCTCTGCCTCGAGTCGTAACCAAACGATCAGGTCCCGGTTGTCCAGAGATTCCCGAAGGCCATACCTGAGGTCCTTTCCTCGTTCAATCACAACTCCGTTGACAAGAAGACTTAATTCTGAATTCCCCCAATTTTCAATAACAAAGGCCGGGTTTACGATCGGAGAGGCATCGTCACCTTTCAATGTGAACTCGAGGCCCTTTACATCGTCATTAAGGACTATGGTATAGGCTCTTTCCTCAGGGGTATAAGCAGCAGAGTGATTCCCTTCTGCCAGTACGATCTCCGCAGGATTTGACCAACTTTTCACCAGGGGAATCAATTCCTCAACCGGCTTCTCCGTCATTCCGTTCAGCATAAGCTTTGTCATTGACCGGTCTGTGGTCTTATATGCATCCCAAAGCCAGTGAGAAACAGATGCATGGGCAGCACGGTCCGTGAACATTGCATACCTGCCATCCGTAGGTCTGGGAGCAACCGGCCAGTGGTTCCACCATGGAAATACATCCACATCTCTGCGAATCTCACCACTGTATATATCAATTCCGGGATTATCCTGTGGTCTTAGAGCGGAAAATGGTTTAAACTCAGACTTCGTATTTACCACCTGGACTATTGGTTCCTTCGGGAAAGGAGGTAAAAATGGTGGCGTTTCATGCTCCCACGAGTAGGTTTTTGATTCTCCTTTAATATTTGCGAGGGAAAGTGCCTCAAAGTTCAGCACATCGGAAGGCCTCTGACCCGGTGCCAGTACCATCATACTCTCCTGCCATTCATGTGCTGCATTTGGAGCATTGCTCAACAAAATATCTTCACGTACACCGATAATATCCGGATAGATCGTATAGGTTTCATTTGTCCAGTCACCCCAGCCTGTAATGGGGTCCTCAAAAGCAAAAGTTCCCAGTACATCAACCAGTGCATATCGCCAGAGCACCACCACGCGGGCATCATTGCTTTCAACAATCTTAACCGTAGAATACTTTGCCTTTTTATCTGACATGGGTTCACAGCTGCCATGGTCATTCCATCCTTCATTAAAGCCATTGTTGAACCAGATGTTGTTTTCTGTCACCCAGCTTGGTATGTAGCTGGTGCCATGCCAGAAAACAAATTTACAATCCGTTTCGTCGAACTGAATTACTATGTCTGCATTATCTTCTATTGCCCAGGGGGCGTCCCATCCTTCGTAATACTTCAGGGTGGTATTGACAGCCCTGAAGGTGCCGGGTGACTGGGGTCCTGAGGGCAGGATTCGCTCTGGCAGTTCAGGCTCAACACTTGTCATATTGTTCTTGTACTCCTGGGCTATCTTTTTTGCAGAAAGCACTTCATCATACAGCTTTAGCTCATCAAGAATACCATCTATGAAGGTATAGGACTTCTCGGTGCCTTCGGGTCTTATGACACCATAGGGGCGCATGGCATCCCGACTTTTCCCTATCAGCATGGAAGTTATGTGCCAATCGCGGGCGGTCGGTTTAAAAGGATCCGCAGCAATGGTTTCTGCTTCGAGTTCCCCATTGACATAGACAGCCAGTCTGTTTTCTTCCCTGGAATAGGTCGTCGCCAGATGGGTCCATTCATTCAAAGGAATTCGTTTGTTTGACATAGCTATTTCGTACTTCCCTTCTGTGGCGACCTTCAGCATTAGCCTGCCATTGGCGTCCAGTTCCAGGCTGTAACCATTGTAATAGCCTTCTGCTTCATCTCGTTTATTATCCAATATGGGACAATGGTTTTTGGGATAAGCGCCCAGGGCAATCCATGTCTCTATGGAAAAATCCTCCGTGATGTGCGGTATGATATCACCGACCCAGGTATCTTCATCATCTCCCCAGTCCATCTCCAGTTCCAGGTAGGCGGTGTACCCATCCAGCAAGGCGGCATTTCCAACCACTCCAGGTACAAGTTTGTAGTATACTCCATGCAAATCATTCTCCTTGCCTGAAACAGACTCTTCAACATAGGCAAATACTTCCTTGGGCACATAGGTTTCCCCGCGGACCATCTCCACCACCTTACGTTCCACGCGAATATCATCAAAGGTCCAGTGGGCAACGGGTTGTTGGGAGAATAAAGCGTTTGCACTAATCACACAAACAAGTAAAAACTGTAGTATCCTTTTCATCTTTAGTTTGTTTATTTTAATTATTGGTTTCTTTTGATTCCTTGTCTGGCTCCCATAGATGAAGCGTTCCGCCATCGTAGTTACCCTCCAGGTCAATGCCTTCTCCCAGTATGCGCAGGTGTTCCTCGTTCTGGATGTAATAGGCATTGAAGGTGTAGGGATCTTCCTTGTTCCACTCTTCACTCAGAATCACCTCTCCTTCAGGCTTAAAATGAAAGGTAAGTGGTTCTTCTTCTCCCAAAGCGAGGGTGATTTTTTTCCCGGCAAGACTACCCTCCGGGGGGAGTTCGAAGTAGGGAGGTTTAGTTGCGAGTTCTTTCAGGGTTCCATGATACAAGGATAAGCGGATATCACAATCCACCCTGTCAAAT
>JAOZLK010000695.1:0-595 GCA_029934875.1 Bacteroidales bacterium
TTGTATTCCTGTCCTTACAGCCGACAAAATTAATGTATTTTTTACTTAGCAATGGTGATTTATTTTATAAATATATAGTTAGAAATTTATTAAATAGCTGGAAATTAGCAGTAATATGAATATAGAAGAACTTCGTGAGTATTGTTTATCTAAGAAAGGAACTACCGAAAGCTTTCCTTTCGATGAAACTACCCTGGTTTTCAAGGTGATGAACAAGATGTTTGCCATTACTGATCTTGAAAAGGATTTGAGCATATCGATCAAGTGCGATCCGGAGCTTGCTATTAACCTTCGTGAGCAGTACCCTGCCGTTAAGCCTGCATGGCACTTCAATAAGGCTCATTGGAATAATGTGATTATCGATGGTAGTGTTGATGTTTCCCTGATCCGGGAATGGATCGATCATTCGTATGATCTGATCGTGAGTAAACTTCCGAAGAAGGATAAAAAGGTGTTGGGTGTTCCTCCTACGCTAAAGCTTCGGAGGACGAAGTGAGTGTTGGGTTGATTTCAGATTTCAGAGTTCAAAGTTCAGAGTTCAGAGTTCAGAGTTCAAAGTTCAGAGTTCATATATCCAACCATTCCTTAAAACTGC
>JAOZLK010000695.1:605-2767 GCA_029934875.1 Bacteroidales bacterium
AGTAAGCTTCCGAAGAAAGATAAAAAAGTTTTGGGTGTTGAGTTTTGAGTGTTGAGTTGATTTTTGATATTCGAATCTAGTACCCGGTACCCTGTCCCCTGCACCCTGTCCCCATTATATATCCAGCCATTCCTTAAAGCTGCTTGCTTTTGCACGGCTGACAACCGTATCTTCATTAGTCTGTGGGTCCAGGGTAATTTTCAGCCTGTTGTTGAACCATGAACTTAGTTTATTCACGCTTTTTACATTTACAATCATTTTTCTGTTTATCTGGAAGAACGATGCAGGGTCCATTTGTTTCGAAAGTTCAGCAATGGAATAGTTGACGATATGTTTTTCCTTGTTAAACAGTGTTGCAAAAGTAAGCCCTTCATCAGAAATCAGGTAGGCAATATCCTCACTTTTTACCGGGATGTAATTATCACCAATTTTTATAAGAAAGCGCTTCTTGGGCGTAAATGACTTTTCTTTCAATATTTCTTCCAGCAGTTTCTTGTCAGGAAGGTGAAAAGTCCCTTTTAATTTGCTGTATTTCTGCAGCGCAGATCTTAAATCTTTAATATCATAAGGCTTGATGATATAATCAATACTGTTTACCTGGAACGATTTTATGGCATATTGGCTGAAAGCAGTAGTGAAAATTACCGGTGCAGTGACCTCGACATTATCAAAAATATCGAAACAATTGCCATCGGTCAGAATGATGTCCTGGAAAACAAGATCAGGCATGTTGTTTTCTTTATACCACTTTATTCCGGCTTCAACTGACCCGATAGTGCCTGCAATATTTATTGTGCTGTCTATCTCCGACAGAAGGCTTACCAGGCGGAGGGCCGTGGGCTTTTCATCTTCAAATATCAATACGTTCATAATCTGCTTCAGTTAATATAGGTAAGGAGACTGTAAAACCTGTTTCGTTACTGCTAATGCTTACTGCTTTATCCGAAAAGTAGGCAAATCGTTGTGTAAGGTTATTAAGTCCCTGCTTTGTCGAATCGGAACTGTCATCGCGCAGGTTTATATTATTATTTACAACTATCTGATCTTCAGTATTAAAAATGTGTATGTGCAGTGGGGCTTTCTCAGTAAATTTATTGTGTTTAACAGCATTTTCAATTAATAATTGTAATGATGCCGGGGGGATATAGCTGTTTCGAATCATTGAGCTATCCAATGAATTTTTTATGATTATTCCCTCCTCAAAGCGATTCTTAATTAAGAAGAAATAGTCTTCAGCAAAATGAACCTCATCTTTCAACGGGACGAGGGCCAGTTCGTTCTTTTCGATCACATACCGCAAGGTTTTTGATAATCGCAATAAAAACTCCTCGGCTATATTTACATCTGTTTGTATTAGTGATGACAACACACTCAGGCTGTTGAACAAAAAATGGGGTTCGATCTGTGACTTAAGGTTTAGATATTGGGCCAGGGTATTTTCCTGTTTTAGCTTTTCTAATTGTAATTGATCCTCCTTGCTTTTGATGTTTGACTGATAGTAAACATCAAATGTAAATATCATCATATAGATCACTAAAAGGCTGAATGTAAATTCAGGATTTAAAATTGACACCTCTGACCATGTTTCGCCCATATTGAAAAAATAGATATCTCCCAACCGATATAGCATATTGGCCGAAAATGCAATCACAAATCCAAAAATGAAATGAAATAAGAAAAGTAAAAAGATGTACGTCTTTTTATGATATAATGATGATTCCTGGCTTTTTTGAATTTTTGAATTGAAGTAAGCTGAAACATACCAGACAATGAGCCCATATATGATAAAGTATGTCGAAAATACTAATCCGCGTAAGGTAAAATCAGAGAACACATTGATTGATTGGTCCCCAATTTTAAATATAAGGTGAATCAGGTATACTACGAGTAGCCTTATGAGAAATGTTTTTATGGTTTTATGATTCATGTCCTGTATGCAGTATTAAAAATAACTGAGTATACTCAGAATTCAATTCTAAAGATACTGCAAAAGTATACTGTTTGAATTCAACTGAAATATAATTCTTGTGAGTTGCCGGATTTTTCTGTGGAAAGCGATAATCGGGAGTTGAAATGTAAATCAATGAGACTAAATTTTCAAGAACAAAGTGAATTGAAAATTCAAAGCCGAATTGATCCCCTCGAGTTATCGAGGGGATCTC
>JAOZLK010000696.1 GCA_029934875.1 Bacteroidales bacterium
AAATCAATTCTCACCTCCACATGTGCGGGAAAATTTCGTAATCCAGACTTCGTTCCGATGGAATGAAGAAATTCTGCAAAGCTGCTTTTAAGTTTTAGGACGATCTCCTTTGATGTTGAATAGACTCTGTCACTTGTATCACTACCCGATGAAAATTTATGATGCAGTATATTGAGAATCACCACTTCACCTTGCTTATTGAAGTAACAGTCGATGGCATACTCCTCTCCCTGGATATACTCTTCAATAATAAATGAGGAGGTGTTTAATACTTCGGATGGATAGATGGATTTTAAGTTTTCGTACTTCAGTTCTTTTTTGGCATGCACCCAATCCTTCTGGTTCTTCACCACATGCACACCAATACTAAAAAATCCAACAGAGGGCTTAATCACGAAGGGGATGGTCAACTCTCCCTCATCCAGGTTTTGAATCTCCTCCAGCATCACAGTTTTAAACTGGAAGCCAGGGTAGAATTCTCTAATTAACTCCCTGAACCTGGCTTTGTCCTTAAAGAGCTGAGCATGTTTTGAAAGCGTCGAATCACCCAGGTGCTGTGCAAGCCAGGCCAGGGCATTTTCGGAATTTGAATAAAGTGCTGTATCAGCTTGCTCTTTCAGTTTCTTTACAGCTTCCTGCTCTGAGATCCATGCCAGTGATTCATCCTTGAGAAGTTCTCTGGCTGACTTTGTAGACACAAGCTCGTAATTATTCTTTTTAATTGTGTTTAGCAGAAACTCCGAAACGTAAGGGTAGTCGATCAGGATCATGATATAGTTTACTTGGGTGAGTATTCGTAGGGCAGCCAATCGGCGATCCTGTCCATTGACATGGTTCCATACCACAGGATTCCCTCGGGCTCAAAAAAGCCATCTTTGGCGAAATAGCTACCCGGCCCCCTGAATGAAACAGTGGAAAGAAAATGGTTGTAAGAAATCTCAAGGTCCCTGTGGTAGGAAAAATATTTCTTATCACTTATGGAAACAACCATCTTTTCGTATTTCACGGGCTGCAAACTTTCTTTCTCGTGTACATGAAAACCCTCTCTTGAGAGCTCGTTTGTCCAGAGCGCGCTGAAAAAATGTTTACAGGAACCCGTATAGGCTTTCGTCCTCCTCTTCTCAATTTTTGCCCTGTTCCCGGAACCTGGTGCCAGATCCATATTGAAAATTATGTTTCCGACGAAAAAGGTCGTGTTATTCTTCCAGTCGTATTCAAATTTGTCCAGGTGATAGGTGATCTGGTAGCCCAGTGATTTATTAAAGATAAGAAGGGGCTTTCGGGAAAGTGCGCGCAGGGTATCTTTACTCGTATGGTAATTAAAAGTGATGTCCTCCTCATTCATGATGTAGCAGTCTCCTGCATTTTTTGTGAGCCCAAGGAATTCATCCTTAAAGATCCTCATGAAGGCCTTTCTCTTCCTGGTCAGGGATTTTGATTCAACGGAAACCTCCGATATCTCATACAGGGCTCTTTCCAACAGGACTTCGAAAAATTCTCCTTCGATTAATGAATTCAAGGAGGAGCTCTTATAACCCATGGCACTTATCTGAAGTGTTCGGCCAGCATAGGGTGTAACATCCAACTCAAAAGAGCCATTTTCGGCAGTGGTAGTTCCATGAAAAGTACCATTGAAGAATACCGATGCAAAATCGATTGGCTCTCTTGTTTTTTGATCCAGGACCCGGCCACGGATCACCTGGCTATTTGCAGGAAAAGCAAAGAGGAAGAAGAACGGGAACAGGAAAGCTTTTTTCACGGAACAAATACCAGGTAATTAAATATAAAACCAACGATGAGGATCCCTAAAGCCACAACCCCCACAAAAACCCCGATCAACTGCCATTTTAGAACTTTCTTCAGGATGATAATCTCAGGCAAAGATAAACCAATGACCGACATCATAAAAGCCAGTGCTGTTCCCAGCGTGACACCCTTTTCTATCAAAACGCTCACAATGGGAATAATTCCGGCTGCATTTGAATAAAGGGGAATCCCCACAAGGATCGCCAGGGGGATGGAATACCAGTTCTGGTTCCCCAGGGCACCCGCCAGGTATTCATCAGGCACAAAACCGTGGGCCCCTGCACCCACCGCAATGCCCAGGATAATATAGATCCATATTTTCCCAACGATTTCTTTCACCACGACTCCTCCTGCCGCGATTCGCTGATTAAAGTTTAATGATTCTTCCTCCTCAAGTACCTGTTTGGAATGGGTTTTATATACCCAGTCGGCCACATATCTTGTAAGCTTAAGTTTCTCAAGAATGAATCCGGCCATAATGGCAATACTTAAACCCGTAAGGACATATATCAGGGCAACCTTCCATCCAAACAAGCCGATGAGCAGCACCAGTGCGACTTCGTTTATCATGGGCGCTGCAATCAGGAATGAAAATGTAACCCCCAGGGGTATTCCGGCCTCTACAAATCCAAGAAATAGGGGGATTGCTGAACATGAACAGAAGGGAGTAACGATTCCCAGGAAGGAAGCCATGACATTTCCTGCGAAGAGGGATTTCCCTTCCAGGGCTTTTCGTGTCTTCTCAGGTGAGAAATAGGTCCTGATGATTCCCACAACAAAGATGATCAGTACCAGCAGCATCATCACCTTGGGCACCTCGTATATAAAAAAACGTATGGCCTCGGTCAGGTGTTTTTCGGGAGCCATTTGGAAGAGGCCGAATACAATGAAATCGGAGATCTCTTGCAGGTACTTGTACAAAAGGATCCAGAAAGGGATCAGGATCAGCAGG
>JAOZLK010000697.1:0-2170 GCA_029934875.1 Bacteroidales bacterium
TGACTGCCAGGTTTCCCATGAAACTCAGGGGCTGTCATATAGCCAAAGGTGAAATTCCCACTGGATGCAAGTTCATCAGATATGTCAATGGGACATTGAGATTTGGAAAATGCGCCGTAATCTGTTTGTGCTGAACAGGTAAGGCTGAAGAATGCTAATGCTATAATTGCGGAAAGAATTGTTGATTTCATTGTTGTGTTTTAGGTGAATGTACGTGGGTAAGATGCCACCTGAATAGGAGATGTTACACATTCTCAATAAAACAATTCGAAATAGTACAAAGGAAAATTAGCGCTGCTGGATGAGTTTTGCCTCTCCTTTGAAGATTCCCGACTCTTTCCAAAGAATTATAAAGAGCCCTCCCGGCAAGTGAGTCAGATCTACCTCCTGTTCCAGGGTTCCATTCATTACAGGGATGTTCATCAGCTCTCTTCCAGAGATGTCTACCAGAACCAGTTGCCCATCACTTTTGGTCCTGTCTCCGAAATTAACCAAACAGTGATCAGTGGCTGGATTGGGGTATATAAACATTTGACTGGACTCACGTTCGTCTGCAGGAATTCCCACACCAAAAGTATGTGGCTCAGCTGCTGCTTGAAGGATCGCTCCGCTTTCTCTGTCCTGAACAAAAGCCACTACACTTAATTCCTCCAAATCCTCCAAATAACTGGCATATTCCCAGGCAAACTCAATCTCAGATGTGGATTCCGAACTCCAGCTGTTCCCAAGTAATTTTCCAGCTGGTGTGGGCAGGATATCCAGCACAACATTTCGAAAGGATGAATCCTGATTCAGCCAGTAATAGGAGCTCACCTCCTTCTCGATGACTACCACATAGAGTTGTAGGTAGGAATTAAAATTCTGGTCCAGACATACGATGGTGGCTTTGCCCTTCAGGCTGTCTTCCCTGTAATCCACCGTAACAAAGAGTTCAAAAATAGGTGTCTCCAGAGAGGATCCTATTAGAACTTCTTCATTAATTTCCCCGGCTGGCGGGGTCAAATTAAACCGATAGGCCGAAGAGATCCCTCCGTTCAGTACTGCATAGGGTACATCCGGCACGCCATAATTGAATGCCCTGATGGATGGAGGCAATGGATTATTGACATTCATTGGGTCCTCCTGGGGGTAGGCCATGTGATAGTGCAGGTCATATACCAGGCCTGAATGCTCCACCGCAAAATTATTCACTATGTGATCGGCAGCAAACATGCTCTCGCCAGAAGAATTGGTGAAATATTCCAGCACCGATCTTCTTACATTAGCTTCACCGATAAAGAAATTATTGAATGCAAAACCCTGGTTAATCCGTCCTGCTGTAATTTCCTGCGAACTACCCGAAGCAAGGGCTAATCTGAATTTCACATGAGGATTCCCGGCTAACATACCCAAAGCATGCCTGGCTCTAAGCCACCTGGTGTCGGGTTCAAAAGGAGTAAGGCCCCACCCCACTCCACCACCACCGGGCATATTAAGGATCATCGAGTCATTGTACCAGTTCAATCCGCTTCCTATGGAACCTAAAGTAAGCCATCCCAGGCTCAACTGATCCTGGTATTGAAGTACCGCTCCATCTCTCCCGGGCATAAAGCTTTTCATCAGATCCATTTGGATTACCGGGTTGCTCATGACGGATAAATCAAAACAGGGACTCCTCACCCAGGAATGCTCCAGGTAATCACCTGGCTCGGAAGGAAGTGTGGTATACCAGGCCATATCATTTTCTGAAGGTTCAAAACCCGTAAAATCAGGCGTCCCCAGAACCCAACTGTCAGTCCCTTGCCCCGATTCTACAATCCACCCCGATGGCATGTGATCAAAAGTTTCCATGTAGTCGGCATCAGACAGAACCTGAACTGGAATAAGATCAATCCTTCGGGTTATTTCCCCCTGGCAACCTGCTTCACTTTCAGCATACAGCGTAAGGTCATATGCATCCAGAGATGAAAATGAGTAATCCAGAGTAAGCTCAGTGGGGCTCTTTCCTACGACCTCCGTCAGACCACCGCCTGAAGAGCTGATGGTCCACAGGAGTGTGTCGAGGTCAGAGTATTCAGAAACAACAGTGGCTAGAAATGGGATTCCCTGATTTTCAGAATAGCAATCAGTCTCCCAGGTAAAATTTACAAGGGGTCGATCGACCAGCAGGGTGTCAAGTGTATGCTGGGCA
>JAOZLK010000697.1:2180-2756 GCA_029934875.1 Bacteroidales bacterium
GTGTGGTAGCTCTCAAATCAATGGCCCTGGTTCCTGGCTCCGAATAGAAATGTTCCGGATTCTCCAATTCACTTTGGTTTTCTGATCCACTAATGGGATCACCAAAATCCCACTCCCAGCTTGCCACTGACTCCTTTTGGCCGGTAAGGTTGGAAAAAGAGACCACACTCCCCTCCTGCTCCAGGCAGATCAGATCGGGTATAAAACTCAGCGCAGGGATCAAACCTGCATGTATACTAACAGCCATGTTAAACCTGCAACCGTTGGAGGATGTATAGTTCAGTAAAATCTCATTTAAACCTGGGGGCACGTCTGAGGCGCCTGGATCAAAATAGAAGCCATCCTCGGGACTGCCTGACACACCCGGTCCGCTGAACGTGTAGGTGGCAAAGGCATCCTCTGTACCTACTTCAGGAACCAGAGGATATGGAAGGTCATTTTTACATACGGTGTCTGGCAGGTCATGAATTCCCAGTAGTTCGACTTCATACACCAGGAATTGGGTGCTGGCTTCTATTTCTATGGATTCCATTCCATAGGTATAGACCACCTCATAGGCTCCTGCCAATTCTTCAA
>JAOZLK010000698.1 GCA_029934875.1 Bacteroidales bacterium
GAGGATTGAAGAACTCCGCGAAACACTTCATCAGCATAACTACAATTACTATGTAAAATCAGAGCCTCATATCTCTGATTATCAATACGACCAGCTACTGAACGAACTTCAGAACCTGGAAAGCCTCTTTCCTCTTTTCGATGACCAAAACTCGCCTACAAACAGGGTGGGGAGCGATCTGAATGTTGAATTTGAGTCCTTTGAGCATCGTTTCCCGATGCTTTCGCTGGGAAACACCTACTCTAAGGAAGAGATTGCAGTCTTTGATGAGCGGGTCAGAAAAATCACAGGAGATGATCTTAAATATTTTTGTGAGCTGAAATACGATGGTGTTGCGGTCTCGCTGCACTATAGCAAGGGCTCCCTGGTCAGGGCTCTGACAAGGGGGGATGGTACACGGGGAGATGATGTAAGCCGGAACATCAGGACCATCAAGGGTATACCCCTTGAGCTCAGGGGCGACGATTTCCCCGATGAGCTGGAGATCAGGGGTGAGGTCATCATTCCCCTGGAAGGATTTGCCCAAATGAATCGTACTCAGGAGGAGAAGGGTGAAGCCCTGTTTGCAAACCCGAGGAACAGTGCATCCGGCACACTGAAAATGCAGAATTCGGCGGTGGTGGCAAGTCGGCCGCTGGACTGCCTTTTTTACTATATACCAGGAGAACAACAGCTAAGCGAGAATCATCACGAAGGTCTTGAGATGGCTAATAAGTGGGGATTCAAGGTGCCGGCTTTCAGCAGACTTGTAAGTAGTCTGGAGGAGCTTTACCTCTTTATTGATCATTGGGATGGTGCCCGGGGCTCACTACCCTTTGAAATTGACGGCGTGGTGATTAAAGTGAATTCCATTGCCCAGCAACAGGAACTAGGTTTTACTGCCAAGACCCCCAAATGGGCCATCTCGTACAAATTTAAAGCAGAACAGGCGCTTACGCGGCTGAAGAGCATTGACTTCCAGGTGGGAAGAACCGGTGCTGTAACACCTGTGGCCAACCTGGACACCGTACAACTGGCAGGTACAAGCGTGAAAAGAGCATCCCTGCATAATGCCGATCAGATTGCCATGCTTGATATCCGTCCCGGCGACAGCGTCTATGTGGAAAAGGGAGGTGAGATCATTCCAAAAATAATAGGAGTTGCCCTGGAGCAAAGGGAGCCTGGCTTACTACCCTTTCAGTTTATTACTCACTGTCCTGAATGCGGGACAAAGCTTCTGCGACTTGAGGATGAAGTTGCGCACTATTGTCCCAATAAAAGTGCCTGCCCTCCGCAGATAAAAGGCAGGTTGGAGCATTTTATCAGTCGCAAGGCCATGGATATTAATGCTGCAGAAGCTACAATTGATCTCTTGTTCAGGAAAGGGCTCGTCTCTGACCCATCTGACCTTTACAGCCTGGAATATGAGGAGGCCCTGGAGCTGGATCGTTTTGCTGAAAAGTCGGCTCAAAACCTGGTGGATAGTATAGCTGCCTCTAAAGAGGTACCCTTCCCCCGCCTGCTCTATGCCCTGGGAATACGATATGTGGGTGAAACTGTGGCAAGGAAACTGGCCGAAGCCTTTGGGTCCATGGATGCCTTGATTGCTGCTGAAAAGCAGGCCCTTGAAGATGTGGACGAGATCGGAGAGAGAATCGCAGAGTCACTTACAGCCTATTTCGACGATCCCGACAATATGGAGATTATCAGGAAGCTGCAAGCCCGGGGATTACAATTTGAACTCACCGGGCAGCCGCAAAAGCTAAGTCACTCACTTGAGGATAAGAGCTTTGTTATCTCGGGAGTGTTTGAATTCCATTCGAGGGAAGAATACAAAAGCATGATTGAGTTGCACAGTGGTAAATTCACCACATCAATCAGTAAAAAGACCGACTATATACTTGCCGGTGAGAACATGGGGCCCAGTAAATATGAGAAGGCCAGTAAGCTGGGAATTACAATTCTTACAGAAAAGGAATTCTTATCCATGATTGAGTAATCAGCTTATCTTTTTTCTTGTATTTTTGTTGTAAATGGTAAAACTTAAAGAGCGTTTAGGCAAAGAAGTCCTGAGAAGGAAAAAACGTGGTATTTCGAGGGATATTCGTGTACATAATTTCTCTACGGCAAAAACAGCGGTCATCCTTTTTGATACAGGCGACTCTCAATCATTTAAGGCAATCAAAGATTTTCAGAAATACCTTGAGAGTGAGCAAATAGAGGTTAAAACCTTTGGATACGTTCATCAGAAAGAGGTTCCACAGGAACTGCTCTTTTTAAAAAATTATGCTTTTATCACCAGTAAGGACCTGAACTGGTACCTGAAACCCTCGGGGGAGACAACGGAAGCTTTTTATGCGGCGGATCCTGATCTGCTCATTGATTTCACCTCCGGCGTTTCCCTGGAATTGCAATTTCTTGTCCAGCTCTCCACAGCCCGCTTTAAGGCAGGGCGCTTCACTGAAGAGCAGAATGATTATGATTTGATGATCAGCCTGAACGAAAATACAGAGATAGGCTTCCTGGCTGAACAGTTCAAACGATATATTGCTATGTTGAATCCTGTGAATGAACCATCCAATGGCTAAAAATATGACATACAGAGGCACTGGAGTTGCCATAATCACTCCTTTTACTCCCGAGGGAGCCGTGGATTATGACACCCTCATTCTGCTTACTGACCGCTTAATCGAACATGGTATAAACTACCTTGTTGTCCTGGGCACCACTGCTGAAACCCCTACCCTTTCCTCTTCCGAGAAAGTAAATGTGGTG
>JAOZLK010000699.1 GCA_029934875.1 Bacteroidales bacterium
AGCCATTGATACCTACAATGATCAGACCAATGGCTTTGCCTTCGGGGTTAATGCTGTAGGGGCGCAATGGGATGGAGTCCAGTCCGACGGTGGATCAGTTTCCCTGGAATGGGATGGAAAATGGCAATCCGCAGTTCAAAACCACAGCGATCGCTGGATAGCCGAATTCAGCATCCCTTTCAAAACGGTGCGCTACCGGGAAGGAGATCCTGAATGGGGGATCAATTTCAGTCGCCTGGATTTGAAGAGCAACGAGAAATCGGCCTGGGCACCGGTGCCCAGGCAGTTTGCTTCGGCCAACCTGGCATATACAGGGACCCTGGCCTGGGAAGAAGCGCCTCCACCCTCCGGTGTTCGTTTCTCGCTGATTCCCTATGTCTCAGGAAAGGTTACCCAGCAGAAGGATGCCGGCGAAGATGCCGATTTCAGTGGAAGTGCAGGTTTGGATGCCAAGGTCATTCTCTCCACTTCTATGAATTTGGATATTACCATCAATCCCGATTACTCGCAGGTGGAGGTGGACAGGCAGCAAACAAATCTGGACCGTTTTGAACTCTATTTTCCCGAGAAACGAAAATTTTTCCTGGAGAACAGTGACCTGTTTGCAAGCCTGGGATCCAGGCAGGTACGCCCGTTTTTTTCAAGGAGGATCGGTCTCGATGCACCGGTTATTGCCGGGGCAAGGCTCAGTGGGAAACTCGGGGAAAACTGGCGCCTGGGAATCATGGACATGCAAACCGCTTCAAAGGATAGCATTGCTGCCAGTAATTATGCCGTGGCAGTGCTCCAGCGCAACGTACTGAAGCGCTCCAATATAGGAGTGTTTATGACCAACAAACAGCTTATGGGAACCGGGTCGGATTCCTCCTATCATTCCTATGAATACAACCGGGTGGCGGGAGCTGAGTTCAACCTGGCCAGTGTGGACAACAACTGGACCGGGAAAGCCTACTATCACTACTCTTTTAATCCGGGCCCGGAAGGCGACCGCTCCTCCACAGAGGCCCAGATTCAATACGATACAAGGCAATTTTCTGCGGGCTTGAGCCAAAGTTATGTGGGCGGCAATTACCTTGCCGAAATGGGCTACATCAGACGAAGAGGATACCACCATACCAATTCTTCCGTGGGATACAAATTTTACCCCAATTCAAAAAGAATTGTCAATCACGGACCTGCCCTTTCAGCAGACCTGTTCTATGAGCCCGATCTGTCGCTAAGTGACAGGGTGATTGATCTGAGCTACGCCCTGTCATGGGTGGACAGATCTTCCATCACCCTCTCTTTGGAGGATGTTTACCTGCGCTTACTGGAGCCCTTTGATCCCACAAACACAGGGGGTGCCATGTTCCCTGCCGGCGAAGAGTTTAACTGGCTTCAGGCTTCATTGAGCTACCGGTCCAACCAACGGCAGCTTCTCACTTACATGATTTCAGGGCGTTATGGAGGTTATTTTAATGGGACCCGCCTGAGCTTTAGTACGGACGTGAACTACAGGGTTCAGCCCTATGGTAGCCTCTCATTGGAATTATCCTACAACCGGATCCTGCTACCCGAGCCCTATACCAGCACAGACCTGGTCCTGGTCGGACCCCGTCTGGACATCACATTTACAGACAAGCTCTTCTTCACAACCCTTGTCCAGTACAACAACCAGATCGACAATGTGAATGTGAACATGCGTTTCCAGTGGCGCTTTGCCCCGGTTTCTGATCTCTTTATTGTCTATACAGAAAATGCCTTCCCAGAGCACTTTCAAACCAAAGATCGCGGAATTGTCATTAAGCTTTCGTACTGGATAAACTAGAAACAGTAAATTAGGAGTAATGATTACACAAGAATATGTGCACGGGTATACCGACAGGGAGACACAAAGGCTGCAGGAGCAATCACTGATCCTTGAGGAATTATTGCATTCAGGGACCTCCTATCCTGTAGGAAGCAGGGTACTTGAAGTAGGATGTGGGGTAGGTGCCCAGACCCTGATTCTTCTCAGGAGGAACCCTGGAATCCGTCTTACTTCCATAGATATGTCGGAGGAATCGCTTCGAAAGGCAAAGAGCTCCGTGGAAAATGCCGGATACAAAAATGTAGAGTTCAGGCACGAGAATGTATTTGATGACAAGTTTGAGCCGGGATTATATGACCACATATTTATCTGCTTTGTGCTGGAGCACCTGGAGCAGCCGGTGGAGGCTCTCAAGCTTTTGATGAAGCTGCTTAGCCCGGGCGGGACCATCACCCTGATCGAGGGGGATCACAGCTCGGGGAAGTGGAATCCTGAAACTGCTGCATCACGGGCTGCCTGGGATGGTCTGGTGATTTCCCAGCAAATGCTTGGTCATGATCCAAATATTGGCAATCGGCTTCAGGCACTCATGTGTGAAGCGGGCATTGACCGGCTCCGGGTGGAGCCTCTTGAGGTTTATGCCGACCAGTCGGTCCCTGATATTCTGGATGGAGCGATAAACCAGATCATTGCTCCCATGGTCTATTCAGCAGAAAAGCATATCCTGGAAAAGGACCTGGTGGAGCCCGGGATCTGGAAGCAGGGGCTTAAAGATCTCAGCGCTGTGGCCTCCGATCCCAGGGGGACCTTTTTCTACTCCTGGTTTAAGGGACAGGGTGCTCGAAGCGATTGATTATCAATTATTTGTTATTCTACTAAGAAAGGCATAACTTTAGTAAGCTCAATTCCCCTGCAATGAGAAAGCTAGTGTTCAACTTGGCATTCCTGGCGATGGTAATTT
>JAOZLK010000700.1 GCA_029934875.1 Bacteroidales bacterium
CCACATGGCCCAACCGATTCTGAAAATGAAAGCCCTGCCCAATCTGCCGGGAAACCTGAAAGCCGCTTCACAATCGGACACCCAGGTGGACATCAAATTGGCACTGATACTGGTCACATCTTTCATCCGGCTGTATGCCGTGCGCGAAAAACTGGTATCGAACAATAGCCTTGAACGTGCCGAGGAATTGCACAAAAGGAGTGTAATTAGTGCCTCCACCCTGGAAGAATTAAGCGAAACTCTTGATTTTCTCACTTATCTAAGAATCAAAAATCAGGCATTTAGTATATCCCGCAATGAGGCTCCCGGAAACACATTCAAATTGGGACAATTATCACATATCGAAGCCCTTACCCTGAAAAAGATCAACACAGATATTGCCAGCCTCCAATCCGTTCTGGGCAGCGTATACAGTAGAGCGGATTAATCGCAAGAAACAGGCCATATTTGAGGTGGCATACCTCTCTTTTTCGTAACTTATTCAACCCCAAATTTGCTGATCAATGGATTAATAAGCAAGTTCATGGCTGCCAATAACAATGAAGATCAGGCTTTTTTAGATCGACTTACCGAAATTACAGAAGCCAATCTGACTAATAATCAGTTTGGGGTTTCAGAACTGGCAAGCAAAATGGGAATTAGTCGCTCCCATATGCATCGTCGATTGAAAACCCAAACCAATCAGTCCACAAGCCAATTTATCTGTACTGTGCGTTTGAATAAAGCCATGAAGATGCTTCAGCAAAAGGAAGCAACTGCAGCCGAAATTGCTTACGAGGTAGGATTTAGCAGCCCGGCCTATTTTAATCGTTGTTTTCATAAATTATACGGTTTCCCACCCGGGGAGGTAAAGAAGCGATTCCCCCTGAATATAAGTGAGGAAGATACAGGATTTACCCAAAGATTTTTCATCCGCCACAAGCCATATTTGTTCTCTTTTATTGCTTTGCTTGTACTTGTTCTGGCCGGGTATATTTATACGCATTTTATCAACGATATCTTCCCCCTGAATTATCTTAGTAAGAAAGATAAGGAACTATCAATCATTGTACTACCGTTTAAAAATCTCAGTGATAATTCAAATAATCAATATTTTGCAGATGGTATTACAGAAGATATACTAAATAATCTGTACTGGATAAGCTCTCTTCGGGTTGTATCCCGAACTTCGGGTGAGCACTTTGGAGAAAGCAGTCTTTCAGTACGCGAAATTGCCCGGAAGGCGGATGTCAAATATGTACTTGAAGGTAGCGTGCGCATATATGATGAGAAAATCAGAGTGAGTGTTCAGCTAATCGATGCGTATCGGGAAGATCACTTGTGGTCTACATATTTCGATAGAGATCTGGATGACATTATTGGCGTTCAGGATGAAATTGCCTTGCAGGTTGCATCCAAATTGAATGCTGTTCTTTCTGAGAACGAGATCAGGCTGATCAGGAAAAATCCTACCCAAAACACCAGGGCCTATAATTACTATTTACAAGGTCGTTTTTTACTTCATAAGGCCAATAGCGAACAACGTTTCGATTTTGATAAAGATGGGGTAATAAACTGCATTCAGTATTATGAAAAGGCGATTGCTGAAGATACAAGCTTTGCTGAAGCTTACGCCGGTTTGGCCAATGCATGGTTTAATGTTTCAGCATGGGGATGGTTCCCGGCTAGTGAAGGGTTCCCGAAATCGAGAAATCTATGCCTGACAGCACTTGAAATCGATCCCGATTGTGCTGAAGCACATGGAATTCTTGGGGCTCTCCTTGTATGGGGACAACGAAATTATGAAGAGGGTGGAAAGGAATTAAAGACTTCCATCCAGTTAAATCCAAATTTCGCCACCTCACGGCAACATTATGCCCAATATTTAATGATTACCGGGCCAATCGAGGAGGCTCGCAGGCATATCAATATTGCTATTGACCTGGAGCCCTATTTTTGGGTGGTACAGAGTTTAAGTGCATGGATCTATTATTTCGAAGGAAAACATGAGAAAGCAATTGAGACTTGTCATGTGGCCGGTGATCTCAATCCGAATTTTACTTCTAACAAGTGGTTGACCTTTCTCAATTATGCAAAACTGGGTGAAGGAGAAAAAGCAATGAAAATGCTACAGACCATTTCCAAACTTCGTCCAAATGCAGAACAATATGCGAATGAAATTAGCGAATCATATAACAAATCGGGCATTCCTGGTCTCTTTGACTGGCTAATTGACATGAATAAGAATAAACCCGTTCAAGTTGAAGGGATGAACGGGTCTCCCTTTTATATTGCCTGGTGGAATGCCATTAATGGAAATGCAAATGAAGCCGTATACTGGCTCGAACGGAACATGGAATCTCAAAATCGAGCAGATGAGTACTTCAACCTGATTGCCACCAATCCTGATTTTAATATGCTCCACAGTGATCCACGCTTTACTAAAATTGTGGATAATCTTGGCTTGACCCCATACCACAATCTAGAATCGAAATAATCCATTCTCCTGCAATTACTTTATCGTTAACAACATAATTGCAATTACCCCATAAAAAATGAAAGTCTATGCAACATAGTTGCTATGTACTGCCTTGGGTTTTTTCCAAAATTGTATCCTGATTAGATCATTTTGTTTTTATGTCAAACCAAAGATTACAACTTATGAAAACACATTACTTTCTAATTGCAATCCTATGTTGTACCTTTTCGTTACAGGCACAGCTGGTCCACATCCCTTCTGATTATTCAAGCATTCAGGCTGGA
>JAOZLK010000144.1 GCA_029934875.1 Bacteroidales bacterium
TGTCCAGGATGGATAGTGATCGGACAGAACCTCCTTTAAAACGGCTGTTTCAAAAGGTCTTACTTTTAACATTTGTGTTGCACGGCCAAATAATGGTTCCTTAGAATTCTCAAAGATCTTGTGCATCAATGTAAAAACCGATCCGCTGACTATTAAGTTAATTTTACTATCAGGCTTGTACACGTCCCAAAAATGTTGCATCTCGCTGTATACGGATGGTGCAATATGAAAGAACTCCTGGAATTCATCAATAATGAGATTAAATGACCTGCTCTTTGAATGTACCATAAGGTACTCGAACAATTTTCCAAAACTACTGATCTCACCTAATATCGGGATTCCTAATTTCTCCTTAATTTCGTACTGGAAATCCTGGCACAAATAACTCTCTGCCTTTCGCGCAACAAAGAAATAAAGAGTAGGTTGCCCTGCTGTTGCATTTAAAAGTAAATGTGTTTTCCCTATTCGTCTGCGGCCTGTAACGACAGTAAACTGAGCGTTTATCAGAGATTGTTTTTGAATCTCCTTCAACTGAGCAATTTCTTTCTCCCGGTTATAAAACTTCATATTTACATAATTAATTAGAGAATTGAACGGTTCCGAAACCGTCAGTTCCGAAACAGCGGTTTCTATCATGCAAATATATAAAGAACATTGGAATCAGACTCAATATATTGGCTTATATCGGAATTTAGTTTCTGTTCACTTCAATATTGAATGGCTCTATGGCAGACTTCTCAGCCCATACAACAAGGGTATAGCTTCCATCCGTATCTCTGACAATTCCCTGCTTGCATGCTGTCTCCTTTTCATCAATCAATACAGTTGATTCTTCTTTTGTATTCCAGTGTTTGAAAACCATGCAGACATTCTCCACCGGCTTCTCTTCATTGGCAAGCAGTGTCATTGAAATCTGATCCGACTCTGTATTAAACACATAGGCACGCTGGGACCTATCGTAGCGGCCTGTACATCCTTTCACATCACTCAGGAGTGCCGGTGTAATCCACGATTTTGCAAGGGGGATCAACTCCAGCGGCTCCTGCTTCAGCATTCCTTCAAGAAATATCTTAGATTGATAGGGCCTGTTTCCAAACTGCTCACTGTAGTCGGGTGGGAAAATATGAGAAAGCGAACTGTGGCAGGTCCGGTCAGGATAACTTGCATACCTCCCATCCGATGGCATCTGGGCCACCGGCCAGTGGTTCCAGGTTGGGAAAATGGCATATTCAGTGATTTCACCGCCATACACATTGGACCAGAGTATTTTATCCACGATGGTTACCGGATCGTACTCCCCCTTGTAGTTAACATGGTGGATGTTGGCGTTTTCAGGTTTTCCAATTCCATCGGGTGGAAGGGGGTTCCAGTCATAGCTTTGATAGGCTCCATCTGTACGTACAATGGTAAAGGTATTCTCCCGTTCTATCAGGTCATGGGGGTGCTGATCAGGACCGAAGATGGCCATGGATTCCTGCCATTCATGTATTCTCTCCCCACTGGTCCACAGGTGTTCAAGTTTTGAGGCCACTCCGTCCGGGTAGATGTAAAAATACCAGTCGGCCACATCATACCAACCTGTCGCCTCAACATAGTTGGCCTTGAATTTATTGACATCCACCAATGGGAACCTGTAGTGAACAAGCACCCTGGCAGGTGTATTCTCAATGATCCTCACGTGATTATAGAGGCATTGCTTATCCGACATGGGCTCCTGGCATCCTTCTCCACCTGATGTACTCCAGGTCTCATTAAACTCATTGCTGTACCAGAAGTTGTTTTCATTCACCATCATGGGAATATAACTCACTCCCTTCCAAAAGACAAATTTGCTGGGGTTCTCGTCAAACTCCACCACCACATCGGAGTGCTGGCCAAAACGCCACATGTTGTCCCAGCTGTCGTAGAACTTCATATTGGTATAGTACCCCCCAAAACGCTGCCTGTTCTCGCCGGTGGGAAGTACCCGTTCGTCCAGATCAACAAGCTTATCAGGAGAATAGAGTGCGTAGAGCGCTTTGATATCTCTTTTCGAAAGCGCCTCGTCATAGATCTTTACCTCATCGATGAGTCCGTCGAAAGAGTAGGTACCCGGGAAGGTATTTTCCCTTACCGGATCGGTGGGACGACGAGCTTTGCCCCTGCCTATCTGAATGTCCTTTGCAGACAATTCAATCTCCGCCTTTGCCACGCTCTTTTCGCCACTCTTTTCACCATCTACGTAGAGCACCATCTTTCCTGTGGACTGGCTGTAGGTAGCTGCAATGTGATGCCATTTTTTCCTTTCCAGATGAAGGTCTGAGGTAAGTTCTTCCCAAACCCCTCCTACCCGGATCTTAAAGCCGGGATGGCCATGACCATCAATGCCCAGAAAGTATCCGGTATCATCTTCTTTCTGATATTTAACGTGGAATTCAATTTCATCGAAATCGATCTCATTCTCCACATCTACATCACCCTCCTGGTTTTCGGGATCGCCTCCCACCAGTCCAACTGACAGGTCTCCCTCCCGCTTCTCCAGATCTGTAATATCATATTCCCCTCTGAACAGGCGAACCTCTTCTGGGACATCATCAGCCTGCTGAATGACAGGACACCAGCTCCACGGGTAAGCTCCGATGGAAAGCCAGCCCTCCAGTGTGATTGCATCAGATGGCTGCGGCCCCTCAACAGCCGGAATTTTAACAGTAGTCTTATACCCGTCAAATTGCAAAGCGGTCCCTGAAACACCATGTTTCCAAACCGTCTTATCTCCAGTGATCCCGGAGACAGCTCCTCTGTTGCTCTCAGTGGTATTGTCCCCGCTACCTTCATCAAACTTAAACCAGGCCACCGGAACTGAAATGGTCCCTTCAACAATTCCGGCTCCCTTTATAACTTCCTTATTCCTTGTGATTACAGCTGGTGTAAGCACCGGATCAGTCAATCCATCCTGGGTCAGCCTGAACTCCTGGGCTACATGGTTTCCAGGGTCGTTCCAGTCATCAATCCCTTCAGTTCCAACCCTGATGGTTCGGGCAACCCGACCATCTGGTGTAATGGTAAAATATTCATCTACAAAACTGGTTGCCAGGACTCCAATGTGGGGATTTGCACCTCCAAATTGGGGCAGATACCTCCAGTGAACAGTCGCACCCTGATCTGAGTTTTCCACCAGGGAAACATGTGAATAAGTATTCACCCTGTCCGGCATATCACCCTTTCCATCTCCACTTCGGGGTATGGTTTCATCAACGAAGAACCTTTCACCTGCAGCATTCTCCCAGTAGGGAAGGTAGCTGCTTCCTCTCCAGAAAACAAAATTCCCCTGTCCTTCACCCAGTTCTACTACTATATCTGCGAAATCACCGGTTCGGTCGAACAGTTCCCATTCAGCTCCTGTCTGTATGTGGGTATAATAGGCCCCAAAATCCGCAAATGGGGGGTCACCCGCCGTGGCATTTATAACCCATATTGATACTAGCATGGTCACAACAAACGCTCTTCTTGTATTCATAATCTTCTCTGTTTTCATAATTGAAAATATAATATTTTATGTTGTCTTTGATTTACATCTTATCATGGGGATGAAGCAATACTTTCCCACACTTTCCTCTCATTTGAAGTTTAAATGCATCCTCAACCCGGGACAATGGATAAGTATGGGTAATCAGTTTGTCAATCAGGTGGGTGGACCGGCGGATGGTCTCCATGAGCAATTCGGTATCCTGAAGGTTCCAGTGCCATGATCCATGAAGGGTAAGGCCTTTCCTGATCAGGTCATCACTAACTCTTACTGTCAGATCTCCTGACTCCCCCACGAAAGCAAGCTGGCCTTTTCTCCGTGTACCGGCAATGCATATTTTCTGATATGCTTCTCCACCCGAACAATCCACCGACTTGTCAACCCCCTTACCTCCGGTCATATCCCTGATCCTGTCAAGGCAATCGGGGTCATCAGGATCCAGGACTTCCTCTGCGCCCAGTTGCCTGGCGAGATCAGCCCTGAATTTATTCTTCCCAATACCAATCACTTTTGATCCCCGAATCACGCAATTGATGACTGCGCCCAGCCCCACCGGTCCGAGTCCGGTGATCAGAACAGTATCTAAGGGGCCGGTGGCCATTGTCTGGATGGCACCAAAACTTGCACCCAGTCCGCAGCATGCCATGCTGGCATGATCGTAGGACATATTATTGGGAATGGGAATTAGCAGCCAGTCCTGCTTTAATACATACTGAGAATAGGTAGCAACTCCACTCTCACAGGAACAGGCTTTCAATGGATCAACAAGATTCTCACAATGAATATATTCTCCAGCCAGGCACAAATCACATTTTCCACATGGATACTGTGGCATCACAACCACCCTGTCTCCTACCTTTACTTTTCCCGGCTGAGCCAGCTCTACAACCTCACCTGCAGCCTCGTGACCGAGACAAAGATCCTGTTCAGCCTCCCGGTACTTATAAAACTCAGTGCACATGGGTGCTGTGTGAACCTTTACTACAACAAAATCATTGCAGGCTTTTGGTCTTTCCTGATCAATCATTTCAACGATTCCGCCTGATTTCAGTATGGCTGTTTTCATCCGGGATCAATTCAGGGTTAAGGACTTTATCAGATCAATTTCATCCTGGCTAAAGGGAGTTCCATCCTGCCTGAAGATATCGTGGAACCAGAGCTCCGGTTCAGCCGTATAGACCGAATCCCACATATAAATGGTATTGGTCTTCCCGTCTACAAAACCCCAGTTGTAACACCCGATATTCTCTTCCTTAAATACCGGCATGTGCGACTCAAAGGTACACTCCCTCGTGCGGGCCATGTATTCGGTACATATGAGAGGCTTGTTGTACGCCTTAAGCCAATCAAGGGTTTCGTGCAGATGCCCCTGGTCATTGTAATGATGGAATGTGATCACATCTGAATTCTCAGACTGCAGTTTGTTTAACTCATCGAACTCATCCCCGAAGCCCCAGATCCCCACACTTAAAGGTTGTGTAGGCCTTACCTCCTGGGCCCAGGTGAACACCCGTTCCAACAAGGGAAGGGTGAGATTCACATACTCATTGTTTCCGGGCTCGTTATAGAGGTCCCATAGCAGCACCCGTTTGTCATCACTGAAGTGGCGGATAATATCCTGGGTATAGGCCTTAAGGACCGGGTACAATGAGGTGTCCTGCAGGTGTGATTCACTTCCGGGGCATTGAACCCATCCCGAATTATGAGTGTAAGGTATAGGATCGGGCTGCTTCCCCAGGTCAGGATTCGGATTCCAGCAATCGTCAAACAGCACAAACATTACCCTGATCCCATGGGATTCACTAATCTTCAGGAATTGCTCCATTCTTTCTTTCATTGCAGTGGGATTTCTGGCCCAGACCAGGTAGTGGAGGTATACCCTCAGGGAATTAAATCCAATCTCCTCAGCCCAGCCCAGTTCTTTATCGATGGTCTCAGGATCAAAGGTGGCCTCCTGCCATAATTCGATCTGGTTGATGGCATTGTAGGGCGTATAGTTACAGCCCACAATCCAGCCCTGTTCGGCATACCATGCATGTGCCTGATCCGCAGTCCAAACTGCTGATTCTTTCATTTTTGGCTGATCCTGCATACATCCTGTTACCAGCATAAGTGCCAGTGCAAACAGAACCAATTGAAGTCTTCCTGCTTCCATAGTTTTTATTTGTAGATGGATTTCATTTTCCAGATGTCAAGCGATTTCACCTCCAGTTCTCCTCCCTGGGCAAAGAGTTCCCATGCGGGATTTTCTTTGTCAGGATAAACCACTGAAGTAGCGCAAAGCAGTCCGCCGTTCACATAGAGTTCCACCACAGTGCGGTCAAAAAAAAGTCTCAACGAAAGATCATCACCAAGCCCATAGGGTTCCAAAGATATCTCCTCTTCACCAAAATGAATCAGGTTTTCGCTCACTGAAATTTCAAATACTTCACCCTTCTGCTCACGGTTCACCCGGATCCCATAGCTGCCGGCTGAAAGGTTGGAACACTCAGCAAGCAATTCAAATTCATGTCCTGGCACTTCAATTTCCCTGGTTTCATCTTTCAGGGTAAAGGTATTCATATGCACCTGTTCACTTCTCAGATCAATCAGCTCTTCAACCGGTTCCTGGATCAGCCAGCCATCCTTTGAGACTGTAAGGTTTCTTGGAACCGTGATCGCACTCTGCCAGCCCTGGTTCTCCTTAAAGTCTGTGATCCAGCCCCACAACAGCCTGCGACCCTTGCCGTCCTCCATGCTGTTCGGGGCATAGTAGTTGGAGCCATAATCAACACTCCCCTGTTGTTCCGGGGTGAATTTATAGCTGTCAAGGTCAAAATTTCCTGTATAGTACATGACCTGTCCATGTGGTGAGTATATGACCACCCACTTATCACCTATCCTGAAAAAATTGGGGCACTCCCAGTTACCCTCTTCGCCAGAGAATGCTGTCCCCAGGTAGTCCCACTCGGTTAAATCATCATTTAATGCCTTATAGAGCATGATGGATCCTCCCTTGTCGTCGGGATGTCCTCCTATAACCATTAAGGTTTGGTCACCTTCATGGATTAGTTGGGGATCTCTCCAATCCTCGATCACCTCACCCTTATGGTCATCGATGTGCAGAATCGGGTTGGCCGGATGTTTTTCCCAGGTGATCAACTCATCATCACCGGGAATGGCAACCCATTGTTCGGGTGCATCATGACCAATGGAGGTATAAAACAGCATTGGCTCACCCTTCCTGTTCACAATGGCACTGCCCGAAAAACAGTGCTCCTCCCCTTTTTCAAGTGAGGGCCAGAGTGCAATAGGCAGGTGTTCCCAGGTGACCAGGTCCTTACTTCGCATGTGTCCCCAATGCATCCAGTTCCAGCGGTCGGAAAAAGGATTGTGCTGGTAGAACATATGGTAGTACCCATTGTAATACAGTGTTCCATTGGGATCGTTGTTCCAGTTGGCCGGAGGCTGCAGGTGATATATGGGACGGTTGGGATCATTCTTTACCTCTTCGGCCCTAAGATCTACGCTTTTCTGCGCCCTTGCCAGCAGGCGCTCCCTGGTATAAATTTCCCCCGGAGCAACCAGCTCTCCACTGATACTCCAATCATATACCCTGATGTATTTCCCTTCCCCCCAGCCTTCAATTCTGATTCTTCCAAATGGCTCATTAACTACTTCTTCCGAGAATATCTCCTTTCCATCAATGCTGTATTCAAGAAGATTATTTTCATATTTCACCAGGATATCAAAGGGCCTTCCAACAGGTATCACCTCTCCGGGATTCATTTTCAGCTGGTGGGTTTTGTGAAAAGATGGGCCTTCCAGCACCATTCCGGCCGGCATCTCATCCCAGATGCCATCAAATCCAAATTTATTATCACCTGCCATTATAGCCAGAAAGCACTCGGGACTCTCAAGTTCCATTTTAATACTCATCTGGAATGCACCCGATGAAATGCACTGTCCTGCAGAGAGAGAATACTCACCCTTGCTTTCAAGGTATCCATCCTCCTGGGACCAGTCCTCTCCGGGTTCCAGCAGTTCAGAAGGTTCTCCTGAGCGGATCAGGAAGAGCTCTCCCTCTCTTTGTGCACATGAGAAACACAAAAGTGAAATAATCAGAGTAATGACCGATAACTGTTTCATTGTCAGGATTTTTATTTGGATATAAGTATTTCTGTTTTTTGCTTTGCCTGTACATTAAGCCAGACCACCAGGTCATAACCCCCTTCTGAAGGTACAAATCCATACCTGAAGTCCGTCCCCTTATTCATGACTGCTCCATCCATGTCGAGATTTACCTGGGACTTTTCCATGTTCCTGATCACAAAACAGGGATTTTGTAAGGGCGAAGATTCTGAGGCTTCAATTGAGAGAGAAATATCTTCCCCGGTGCCTTCAAGGATATAGGCTTTTTGAGCCTGGTCATATTCGACAGCCCTGGCACCCGATTGGACCTCCACTTCGGGAGGATAGTTCCAGAATCTTGCCAGTGGCACCAGCGAGGAAATATCCTGGTTCGTAAATCCATAGATAGCCATGGTCTCTGGACTGGCACCGCCCAGGGCACTGTGCGTGACCCGGTCAGTCCTCATGGCATATCTGCCATCATTGGGCATCTGGCTTACGGGCCAATGGTTCCAGGGACCCGCGAAGTGGGTCTCAGGGGTGGCCCTTTCCTGCTCCCCCCATGTCCCTATTTCGCTGCCATCGGGGTAGATTACCATCACCTTATAATCGGACTTGAAATTTACTGTGGATATGGAAGCATCTTCAAGCTCATTGCGTGGAACTCCATTGGTCCAGTCCAATTCATAGCTTTCCCCTTCCAGGTTGGCCACGGTGAGTGCCTGAAGATGGATCTGATCTTCCGGTGTGGTTCCGGGCCCGGCAAAGAACTGTACATCCTGCCAGCCAACCTCACCGTCATAATAGTTCACATGCCTTACAGCGGTCCCATCTGGATAAATATAATGGTATTCATCGGTCCATGTGCGCCAGTTCTCAAACTCATACATGATATCGGCTGAGGCGTAACGCCAGTGAATCAGCACCCTGGCATCGGTGTTTTCCAGAATTCTCACGTGGGAATAACGGTTTTGCTTGTCAGCCATGTGCTCTGCACATCCGTAGTAGTGATAAATCTCTGAGCTCTGGTCGCTCATCCAGATGTTTTTCTCAGTCACCCAGCCAGCCCCGTAGTTTGGACCTCTCCAGTAAACCACATTACAGGGCAACTGGTCGAACCTGACCACAATATCAGGCCAGGGACTGGATCTCCAGAGCATATCCCACAGCTCGTGGTACTTAAGGCTGGTGTAATAGGCTCCGAACTTCTCCGCATTGTTGCCATCCACTTCGCCCGGAAGGATCCTGGGTTCCAGGTCGGGATTCAATAACAAGGCCTGGTCCGTACTGTATTGTGCGTAAGACTCCCCCACCTTATCTCCATCGAGCTCATCCATATAAATCCTTACCTCGTCGATCAGGCCCTCAATTCCATAAACCATGGGCTGATTCCCCTCCGGGGT
>JAOZLK010000701.1 GCA_029934875.1 Bacteroidales bacterium
TCTGGAATTTTGACAAGAAAAAACGCATGAGTTCAGATACAATTCTATCATACCACGCTGAAAATACCTACGGAAAGGATGAATTTATAAAAAACCCGGAACTTTGGGAATATAAAAAATTTGATTTCCTAAGGGTTGAAGGGCATGTTGGCAAGAATTATGAAAGTGCACTGGCTAACCTCCTTAGCCAGCGGGAAAAACTGAATCTTCCAATGAAAGTGGTGGGTATTAAACTTAGCCGACGCTTTGCAAATACCAGGGTTGATGCCGAATGTCGTTTTGATGACCTGCAGACCCTGTACAATACTTTTATCACAGAGTTAAGGTGCATGTTACTGGAAGAGGCAGGCTTCTTCCGTGACCTGGATACTGAGCTTTCGGTAGCCGGTTCACCTGATGTAGTAAAAAAGAGCAGTGATTCAGAAATTATTGCTAAAAAAGCCAATAATCCGGCAAATGATATAATGAATTTGTTGGGTGGCGGAAAACGAATTGAGAAGTCCGGTCCTGAAGTTGAAACAATGGATTCAGGTAATGAAGGATTTGGTTTTGACATCGGTATGGTTGAAAATTATATGTATCCAAATGACAAATCAATACCTGGAATTGAGTTAGGTTTTAACTATTCCAAGCCTTCTGAGGGTAGTATTGGTTATATGATGGACAATATTGACCTTTCGGAAGGTCAGGATCTTTTTTCATCTATTTTTAATATTTATGCAAGTGGCCAGCTGGAATATTTGATCCCTGGTATTTTTATTTATACAATTTTATATCCCGTTCAAATTGCATCTAATATTGATACCTTACTTAAGAACATTCCGGAGAAATTAGAAGACCTGGAAATAAAAACTCTGAATAAAGATTTTAAAACCCTGGTTGAATCAGCTACAGGGTTCAAAAAATCCATTCAGGAGAATCTTAAAGATCCTAAATATCAGAAAATTGGTAATGAGGAAGTAATCCTGTACCGCCTGGATAAACTAATTTATCATTGCAGTATCAAAAAAATTCTTGATATATATCAACTATACCTGAAAAAGATCAGAGAGGTCCAACAGCTAAACCTGTTTTCACGTTTTGCTAAAGACCATCCCGGCCTGGAACATATGGCCGGTGTGCCAAAAGGAGGAACGCTGGTGTTGGTATATATGGATACGAATGATCAGGCGGTTTTGGGCAGAGCAACTGATATACAAGGCACCTTGGCATCAGGTTACGACCTGCGGGCTTTTGGTATCGGAGACTATAATATTGAAAAAAACATAGAAAATTTGATTCCCTCTGATAGAGAATCAGGCGCTCCTGTGAGTGATGAGATTACCCGAACCTATTGGGATGAAGAAAATACAAGCAAGAGATCATTTCCTTATGAAAGTAATGAATTAAAAATGGAGGCCCCCGGATGGAACATTAAGTCCGGTGATAAGAATGTATTGGATTACCTGAACCAGAACAAGGGAAAAATACCTGAGGCAATAATTGAAAGAATTGTTGAATCACTTGATTATATACCTTTTCCACCTGATAAACTACCTCCAAATAATGTTGTGGTGGCTGACTTTGCCCTGCCTTATATATGTTGCGGGACCTGTCCGGAAATATCCACAATGGTGGTTTCTCAAATTGTTTTCAGACTGGATACTTCTGTTTTTTGTGCGGATGATGCAAACAAGTATGAGTTCACTGTTGAACCGGCGGGAGGCAAGATTTCAGGATCCGGGGTACAACCAGCAGAAGGAGGATTTGTTTTTCAGCCTTCGACCATTGACTGGAAACAGGAAAACATACAGCTGACCTATCTTATCAACAACCAGAGCATTGTATTAAACCTGAAAGTTTATAAACCGATTGCAGGTTTTACAGCATCAAAGCCGGCACTTGTGGAAAAAAACAAAATGAAAGTGGTTTTCACAAACAATTGTTTGAATGCAGACAGTTATTTATTTGATTTTGGTAATGGTGAAAAATACGAAGGGAACAGGTTTCCTACAAGTCATGTTTACACTGATGTGAAAAACGGACAAAAAGCAAGCATCACCCTTATTGCAAAACGGGATAAATGCAGTTCACAGGCTGTAAGTCAGGAAGTAGCTTTTGAAATGGAAACATCTCCTCCATCAAGATGTTATTCAGAAAAAGTATTGATATGTTGGGGAAAGAAAGTAATGGAATTGCTCAAATATGACCCATTTGAATATTTCTTAAACTTACGTGGCCTTGAAAAGAGGGAAACCATAGAGGAAAATGCTAAATTATTGCTGGAAATCCTGATGAAATCATGTGGCTTCCAATCCATTGATTTTAATGAAGATGGAGGATGTCTTTTCCATGTTAAAGCAAAAACATTTTTATTAAGCTGTTTACTTGAAAATAAGATAGAGGTAGATTACGATCCTGAAAAGGAATATGATAGCAAAGATCTGGTTAGGATAATCATAGAATTTCAAAAGAAAAACTGCTGTCCCGATGATAATAAATCATTAAGGCTGGATGAAGAATCCCTGGAAGCCCTTACCGGTAATGAGAAAAAATCAATTCTTAAAGGCAGGGGTATAACTGGGCTTGAAGGCAAAGATGAAGATGATTTAACAAAAATGATCATTGAAAGTAAGGAGGGTTTAAATCTCACGAAAAATGAAGTTAGCATTATGACAGTAAACAACATTAAAAGAGTATTAAGTATTAATGATGTTCCCTTTGCTGAAAGAATGAAGACGATAGATCTG
>JAOZLK010000702.1 GCA_029934875.1 Bacteroidales bacterium
ATGACATCTGAAAATTCAATATTTACTGACTGCCTTCATAGGGAGCCTCCTATTGCTCTCCTGTAACAGGCAGGAAGTCAAATCCACGCCAAATATCATCCTGCTTATCTCAGACGACCAGAGCTGGCCGCACTACAGTTTTATGGATCATGAGCACATACAAACTCCGCGGATTGATCAACTGGCAGCTGAAGGCCTGACCATCACTCATGGCTATACCACTGCTCCTCTTTGCCGTCCGGCCCTGGCTTCCATGGCCACCGGGCTCTATCCCCACCAGCATGGCGTGCTCGGGAATGATCCCGTATTCGATCGAGGTAATAAGGAAGTTTACCGACAGGAGAGGATACTTCAGAGGGCCGAAATAAATGAACCCTATGTAGCCGGGATTGAACAAATCTCTACCCTGGCTGATTTGCTGGGAGAGGCTGGTTATGTTTCCCTGCAGACTGGAAAGTGGTGGGAGGGACATTACTCCCGGGGTGGATTTTCCCAGGGGATGACTCACGGCGATCCTTCCCGGGGTGGCAGGCACGGAGATGAAGGACTGAAGATCGGAAGGGAAGGTCTTGATATAGTCTATGATTTTATGGATGAGGCTCAGGAGAGTGAAACCCCGTTTTTTGTCTGGTATGCACCCTTTCTTCCCCATGCCCCGCATACACCTCCGGACAGCCTCCGGGACAAGTACCTTCCACTGGCACCCACACCCGCAGTTGCAAATTATTGGGCCATGTGTGAGTGGTTTGATATCACCTGTGGACAGCTGGTAGATTACATTGATCAGCAGGGTATAAGTGAGAACACACTCTTTGTCTATGTGACCGACAATGGCTGGATTCAGGATCCGGATCGCCCCAACCGCTATGCTCCGCGCTCTAAAAGAGAACCCTACGATATGGGGATTCGCACACCGATTATCTACCGCTGGAAAGGGGTTGTTGAACCTGAACTGGATGAGCGCTCACTGGCCAGCAGCATTGATATTGCCACCACGGTGCTGGCAGCATGCAACCTGGAACCGACGCCCGAGATGCAGGGAATCAATATGCTGGACGAGGCAGCCAGAAAAGCCAGGGAAGCCATATTTGCAGAGACTTATGCCCACGATTTTTCCACGATCGATTCCAGTCTCTATTACCGCATTGTAGTGACCAAACCCTGGAAACTGATTCTTCCTGATCCTCATGGTTTGCACGGCCGTTCACCAGAACTCTACAATCTGGATGATGATCCCTACGAGTGGGACAACCTGGCAGAGAAGCATCCTGAGATTGTGGCAAGGTTAAGCGGGCAAATAGAAGAGTGGTGGGAGAATTAATTTTAAACACCAGAGGCGCTTTGATAAGGTGCCGGTGAATTGATTGATGATATTTAAGATATAAGTAATCCAGAATGTTATGAAACGTAGAAAATTTATCCAGGGTTCAGTGGCAACAGCTCTTACAGCTGGTTTGGGCAGTATATCCCTGGGAGCACAGAATCCCATTTCCGCATCGGAGTCGAATGGGGAGAAATTTAAACTGAAATATGCGCCTTCTCTGGGAGCATTTCCCGCTTTGGCAGGGAAAGATCCCGTAGAAGTGATTAAGTTCTGCAGCGACCAGGGATTCCGGGCCATATTTGATAATAATTTAGCACGAAAGGAACCTGAGCTACAGCAGAAGATCGCAGCCGAATTGCGTTCCAGGCAGATGGATATCGGTCCATTTGTTCTGCGTGCTGAAGAAGGGGGCAGATCACTGGTATACAATGATGTTGAGAGCAGGGAGAAGTGGAAAATAGGTCTGGATATTGCCATTAAAACTTCAAAGAGAACTGGGGCAAAACAAGCACTGATCGTACCGGGGGCACTGGATCATAAGATGGAGATGGATTACCAGACTGCCAATGTAATTGATAACCTGAGGGAATTAACTGAAATTGCAGAAAAGGCAGGAGTGGTCATTGTGCTTGAACCGCTGAACCGCTGGAACCACCCGGATCTATTTCTAACCGGAATACCCCAGACCTATGCCATTTGCCGGGCAGTGAACAGTCCCTCCTGCAAGATTGTAAATGACATGTACCATCAGCAAATTACCGAAGGAAACCTGATCCCAAATATAGACCGGGCCTGGAGTGAAATTGCAGCCTTCCATGTGGGAGATAACCCTGGACGTAAAGAACCTGGTACCGGGGAGATCAATTACCAGGTGATCTTTAAGCATATTTATAAGAAGGGTTACGATGGAGTTCTTTGCATGGAACATGGGAAGAGCATCAAGGGTATTGAAGGTGAAAAAGCCTTGATAAAGGCTTACAGGCAAGCTGATAACTTCTGATATTTCTTTTATAACAGTCTTATAATGAAAGCATCAACACAAATCCCATGGAAAATTCGGAGTGCTTTTATTCTGGCAGCTGCATTATTGCTCTTTTCCGCCTGCACTCAGAGGGCGCCGGTCCAGCCAGAGAAGCGTCCCAACGTGATCTTTATTATGGCCGACGATCAGCGCTCTGATATGTTGAGTGCCAATGGAAATCCCCATGTAAAAACCCCTCACCTGGATCGCCTGGCGGCCGAAGGATGCAATTTTAAAAATGCCTTTACCGTAAGCGGGGTTTGTTCTCCGTCCAGGGCCGTTTTTTTCTCCGGAAAGTATGCCCACCAGTGTGGTGCTCCCCAGATCATCTGGGACAACCATACATTTCGGATGAACGAGACTCCCTTCCCGGCACT
>JAOZLK010000703.1 GCA_029934875.1 Bacteroidales bacterium
TTTTTCTCTTCCATAATCTTTTACTCGTTTTACTCGTAAGTTAGTAAACTCGGTTAGCTTCGCTGAACTCGCAAGCTCGATTCGCGAGTGTTAATGGTTAATGGGTTATTATAGTTCTAATGCCATTGTAACCAGTTCTGCAATATCGTAAGCTTTAACACTATCTTCTTTGTTCTTATATTTTATGCCATCGGTCATCATCACCATGCAATATGGGCATGCGGTGGCTATAATATCCGCCCCTGTCTTAAGTGCATCTTCGGTGCGTTCTATAAAAACTTCCTTCTCCCCTTTTTCAGCCTCTTTGAACATCTGTCCGCCTCCTGCTCCACAACAAAGTGCAAAACTTTTGTTTCTGCTCATCTCTTTCTTTGATGCCGCCAGTGCGTTCAGCACCTGGCGTGGCGCATCATACTCTTTATTGGCCCGACCCAGGTAACAGGGATCATGAAAGGTTATACTTTTCCCTGCCATTGAATTGGCAGGCATGGTCAACAATCCGTTGGCAATCTGATCCCGCAGGAACTGAGTATGATGGATCACTTCATAATGGCCGTCAAGATCGGGATATTCATTTTTGAAGGTGTTGTAGGCGTGAGGATCACAAGTGAGGATCTTCTTCACCTCATACCCCTCAAAGATCTCAATATTCATCATGGTCTGCATCTGGAAAAGCATTTCATTGCCCGCCCTTCGGGCCACATCTCCACTGGAAGATTCTTCGGTTCCAAGCACTGCATATGAGGTACCCAGAAAATCCAGAACTTTAACAAATGCACGGGATACATGCTTGTAGCGATCATCAAAGGCCCCGGCGCTTCCTACCCATAAAAGAAATTCAGGTTTCTCACCTTTTGCCAAAAGATCTGCCATTACCGGTACTTCGGAGTCCTCGGCCCAAAGCATCCGGTCCTCCTGTGAGAATTGCCAGGGGGCTCCATTGTTCTCAATGTTGGAAAAAATGGAATTCAATTCTCCGGGAGCAGCAGATTCCTCCATCACCAGGTATCTTCTCATCCCCACTATCAGGGCAGGCTGATTAATGTTGATGGGGCACTCCTGGGCACAGGCATTACATAGGGTGCAGGCCCAAAGTTCCTCCTCAGAAACATAATCCCTGATCAGGGATTTATTATCAGAAAAGTCCGCGCCGTTCTTAAGAATCTGTGGGCCCTTCTCCTTCATCCTTGCCCGGACATCCATCACAATTTTCCTGGGGGATAATTTCTTTCCTGTAATATTGGCAGGACAAACCGAGGTACAACGGCCACACTCTGTACAGGCAAGCGAATCCATATAACTCTTCCAGCTTACATCCTCCACATCAAGTACTCCAAATCTTTCAGGAACTTCCTCTTCAGCTTCCTCGATATCCATCATGATTTTCACCTCTTTGGTAATGCTCTCCATGGTATCCAGTTTTCCAAGGGGATCCAGCCTGCTCAAAAAGACATTGGGAACCGACATAAATACATGGAAGTGCTTGGAATAGGGCAGGTAATTGGCAAAAACGAAAATAAGGACAATATGTGTCCACCAGTTAAACTGGTAAAGGACTTCATTGGAAAAAGCGTCTGCATTTATCCAGGATGCCAGGAGCTGGCTTACAGGGTAAACGCCTACAACCTCATGTCCGGAACCAGCTGAAGCAAGCAGGTAGAAGGTATTCATCCCCAGCAACGAGAGCATCAGCAAAAGGATGACTGTCAATGCGACGTTGGCATCCAGGTGGGAGATGTGTTTCATCTCTATGCCAGAAAACCGCTTCACATTGAGGAAGATCCGGCGGGCCAGGAATACCAGAATGGCGATGGCAATGAGCAGCGCAAAGATATCTCCTGAAGCCATGATGATGTTGTATACAACACCAAGGAATGAGAGGACCCGCTCTGTGCCGGTCAATCCATCGATGATCATCTCGATACTTCCAATAAGTATCACCAGGAAACCCCAGAAAACCAGGGCATGCAGGAATCCCATCACAGGTCTGCGAAAGATCTTGGTCTGACCGATGGCCACTTCCATCATCACCCCAATTCGACGTCCAATCTCCTTCACCGGGAAACCTCCCTTTGTAATCTTAAAAAATTGGATAAACCTGCGTGTTGTATAACCAAAGGCCCCCAGAGTGACCAGTAGTGTAGCCAGGAATATAATCTGCTTTGCCATAAATAATGGGTTGAGTGTTCCCTTACAGGGCTTTGGCTGCTTTAATTTCTTTGATCAGTTCAGGTAGAACCTTCAGTGCATCTCCAACAATCCCGTAATCGGCAGCCTCAAAAATAGGCGCATCCTTATCGGTGTTTACAGCCACAATACACTTGGAAGAGCTAACTCCGGCAAGGTGCTGAATGGCTCCGGAAATTCCAAAAGCGAAATAGAGATTTGGAGCAATGATCTTACCGGTCTGCCCGGTATGCTCCTCATGCGGACGCCATCCTTCATCGGAAACAGGTCTGGAACATGCAGTGGCTCCACCGAGCACTTCAGCCAGTTCTTCAACAGGACCCCAGTTATCGCCAGATTTCAGGCCTCTTCCACCCGACACAACCACATCTGCATCGGAAAGTAAAAGCTTGCCAGTCTGTTTTTGTACATCCTTGATGGTGGTTTTCGCTCCTGCTACATCCACACCCGGATCAAAGGCCTCTATGGCTGCAGAACCTCCTGTTTCAATAATTTCATGTATACTAAATACAAGATTAA
This sequence comes from Bacteroidales bacterium, assembly GCA_029934875.1. Taxonomy (GTDB): domain Bacteria; phylum Bacteroidota; class Bacteroidia; order Bacteroidales. The sequence continues at coordinate 2,707 of JAOZLK010000703.1, forward strand.
TATAAATATTTT
>JAOZLK010000145.1:0-1655 GCA_029934875.1 Bacteroidales bacterium
CGTAAGCCGGCTGTACTGTTCACCGCTTCCTCCACACCGAAATACCTGGCGAGCACCCTGGAAACGTTTCCATCCACCACAGCTATTCGTTCGCCATAGCAGATGGATGCCACGGCCGAAGCGGTATAGACTCCCACTCCTTTCATGGCCAGCAGGCCCTCATAGGATGCGGGCATTTTACCACCGTGCTTGTTCACCAGCTCCTTTGCTGCCTGGTGCATGTTTCTGGCGCGACTGTAATAACCCAGTCCCTGCCACAACTTCAGTACCTGATCCTCTGGTGCTGCTGCCAGGGAGACCAGATCAGGGAAGGTGTTGGCAAAGTTTTTATAGTATTCAAGCCCTTGGTTCACACGGGTTTGTTGTAGTATCACTTCCGAGATCCAGACCAGGTAGGGGGCCCGGGTCCGGCGCCAGGGAAGGTCCCTTTTGTTTTTTTCGTACCACTCTACCACTATTTCGCCAAATTTCATTATCTTCGCCGCCTCTAAATTTATAATGCACTAATATTTAGCGCACTAAAATAAAAATTAATTCAAATCAATTTTATATTCACGTAAAAGTATTTATATTTGCAAATCCAACGATCGGAACTAATGTAAATCATTAATAAAAGGTTTTTTAAAAATGACTAAAGCAGATATTGTAAACGAAATTTCCAAAAATACGGGAATTGAGAAGGTGACTGTTCAGAAAACAGTTGAAGCATTCATGGAGACAGTGAAAGACTCACTCAGCAAGGACAAAAATGTGTACCTGAGGGGTTTTGGAAGTTTCATCGTGAAGAAGAGGGCCAAGAAAACTGCCCGTAATATTTCCAAGAATACTACCATTATTATTCCGGAGCATTCAATTCCTGCTTTCAAGCCAGCAAAAACTTTCGTTAGCAAGGTGAAAACCAACGTGAAGTAAAAGTAAATTATTATGCCAAGCGGAAAGAAACGTAAACGACACAAGATGGCTACCCACAAGCGTAAGAAGCGCTTGCGGAAGAATAGGCACAAGAAGAGGAAATAGTTTCCTTTTTCCATTCTATTGAACTAAACCTAAAGCTCCTAATGGTCTTTAGGTTTAGTGCTATTATCTATTAGCTTAATCTTCATAAATGCAAAAATTGTGAGCAGTGAACTGGTAATCAACTCAACAAAGGAGAAGGTTTCTATTGCACTACTTGAAGATGGTAAGCTCGTTGAATTAAACCAATCATCACTTTCGCAGCAGTTTTCAGTGGGGGAGATCTATCTGGCCAAGGTCAAGAAGATCATGCCGGGATTGAACGCTGCATTTATTGATGTGGGATATGAGAAGGATGCATTCCTTCACTACCTGGACCTGGGTCCACAGTTCAGTACGCTGAACAAATACCTGGCAACAGCCATTTCAAAAAAAGGACGGCCTGTACCGATCAGCAAGTTCAAGCGCCTTCCCGATATCAATAAGCACGGAAAAATCAACGAGGTCCTCAAGCAGGGTCAATATATCCTCGTCCAAATTGCCAAGGAGCCCATCTCTACGAAGGGTCCCCGGCTAAGTTCGGAGATCTCCATTCCGGGAAGAAACATCGTTTTGATGCCTTTCGCGGATAAAATCTCAGTATCATCTAAAATATCTTCACCGGAAGAGAAGGAGCGTCTGAAGAATTTACTTCAGGCCAT
>JAOZLK010000145.1:1755-8985 GCA_029934875.1 Bacteroidales bacterium
CGACTACATCCATGAGGTGGCTCCTGAGCGGGAGAAGATTGTTAAACTCTACAATGGTAAGGAGCCCATATTTGAGAAGATGGGCATTGTGAAACAGATCAAAGCTTCCTTTGGAAAGACTGTTTCATTTAAACAGGGTGCTTACCTCATTATCGAACATACCGAAGCGCTGCACGTCATTGATGTGAACAGCGGAAACCGTTCCAAGTCCGGCAGTGACCAGGAGACCAACGCCCTGGAGGTGAATCTCTCGGCCGCAGATGAAGTTGCCAGGCAATTGCGCCTGCGCGATATGGGCGGGATCATCGTTGTGGACTTTATCGACATGCACAGGGCCGAGCACAGGCAGAAATTGTTTGATCGCATGAAGGACGCCATGTCAGCGGATAAGACCAAGCACAACATACTTCCTTTGAGTAAGTTTGGTTTGATGCAAATCACGCGTCAGCGTGTACGTCCTGAGATGCACATCGAGACCGCCGAGAACTGTCCCACCTGCCATGGTTCGGGTCAGATACAACCGGCAATTCTCTTCCCGGAATTGGTAAAGCTTGACCTGGTTGAACTCATCAAGGAACACCAGCTAAAAGATCTCGATCTTCAACTCCATCCTTTTGTGGCCACCTTCCTTAAGAAGGGCTTCAATTCGGAGGAGCGTAAATGGAGACGTGAACTGGGCTGCAAGGTCAAAATCTCTGGTGTGGATGATCTCCATTACATGGAATACAAGGTTTTCGGTCCCGACGGAAAGGAACTGAGGCGTAAAAGGCGCTAGGACCAGGAAATAATTAAGAAGAGAGTGTGTCATTTGATATGCTCTCTTTTTTATTTTACGCCCATTCGGTGCTTAACCGAGCTGACGAGCAAAGGAATCAGGAATAGACATAAAATATCGATTTATTAACTATTTGAATGTTAGTTTGGATAATAAATGTCCCTCAATAGACCTTTATTATCCGAAAAGCACCAAATAAGTATGGTAAGTGGATAATTTATACCTTTTTAATGAGTTGAAGTTTTCAAACCGACATATGTTTGTTTTTACAGTTCAGGATGTGGCGAGGCAAGTTCCGGAGCCGAAGGGTGTTCGGATCGGGAAAGAATACTGAAATATCCCTCGGAATTGTAAAGAAATTCAATTCTCTGCGACCAAGTTGTTAAGAAACATTGCGAGAAAGTAATTCCGCATTAATTTTGCATTGTCGTTCGAGTGAGGATGAAGGAAGGATGAAGGAAGACAATTCATTTAAAAGGCTGAAAAAATGGCATCCGATCAGAGTTTCGTAGACTATATTGTAGAGCAAATACAAGACGCAGGGGAGCTCACTGCCCGGAAAATGTTTGGAGAATATGGTGTTTTCTCCAATGGCAAGATTTTTGCTCTCATCTGCGACAATAAGTTATTTGTGAAGCCAACTGAATCGGGCAGGGCCTTTATTAAAGATGTGGTGGAGGCGCCACCCTATGAAGGAGCAAAGCCAAGCTTCCTCATTGAGGACAAAGTCGAAGATCGTGAATGGCTCAGTGAATTGGTAAGAATTACGCTCAGGGAACTTCCCGAGGCCAAAGCAAAGAAAAAGAAAGTCAAAAAATAAGGTAAATTGATAGGACTTATGAAACTTAATACAATGAAGCGATTCCTGTTGCAGGCCATACTGGCCTTCTTTTTAATGCCCCTGGTGCAGGCCCAGATCGAAGATCCTGTAAGCTGGAGTTTCAGCCATGAGAATAAGGGCGGCCTGGAGGCTGAACTGGTCTTCAAGGCAAGCATCGATATGCCCTGGCACCTCTATTCAGCGCTCCTGCCGGAAGGAGGCCCCATCGCTACCAAACCCTATTATGAAGAGTCGGAAGACTATTCCTTGAGCGGCGAAATTGTAGAAGTTACCAAGGCCAAACAGAAGTATGATGAAGGCTTTAAGATGGAGCTGGGAACCATCTCAGGCCGGGCGGAACTTCGTCAAAAGGTAAGCTTCGCCAAAGCCGGAACTTATACCATAAAGGGAGAGATTGAGTACCAGGTCTGTGACGATGCCACCTGTCTTCCACCCAAAAATGAGCCCTTCAGCTTTACCATTAATGTGGGGCAAAGCGACGCCGCAGGCGAAGCTTCAACAGAAGCTGCCGCTCCGGTAACAGTTGCAACTCCGCCAACTGAGACTGCTGCCCCAGCAGAAACTGTATTTACTGTCAGCGAGGCAGAAAGCACTGCTCCTGCAGACAAAGTGGCAGGAGTACCTGCCCTCGAAGATGAGAAGTCCCTGTGGGGATTTTTCTGGCTGGCTTTCGGACTTGGACTGCTGGCTCTTCTTACGCCCTGTGTATTCCCCATGATTCCCATGACCGTGAGTTTCTTCATGCAGGGAAGCTCAAGTAAAGCCCGTGGAATTTTCAGGGGACTGGTCTTTGGAATCTCCATTATGGGCATCTATACCTTACTGGGTGTAATCGTAAGTGTATCCAACGTTGGCCCCAATGCAGCCAATGCATTGAGTACCCACTGGATCCCCAACCTGATTTTCTTTGCGCTTTTCATCGTTTTTGCCTTTTCCTTTTTTGGCATGTTCGAGCTGGTGTTGCCCTCCAGCTGGTCTAACAAGGCCGACAGCCAGGTGGATAAAGGTGGCCTGGGAGGCGTGTTCTTCCTGGCTCTTACAACCGTACTGGTCTCCTTTTCATGCACAGGTCCCATCGTTGGCGCCCTGCTGGTGGAAGCTGCCGGAGGATTGGCCCTGAAGCCCATCCTGGGCATGTTTGGATTCGGACTGGCCTTTGCCATTCCCTTTACGCTTTTTGCCATTTTCCCATCCTGGCTGAAGGGTCTTCCCAAGTCTGGCGGCTGGCTCAATTCAGTGAAGGTTGTTCTAGGTTTTATTGTACTGGCCTTCAGTATGAAATTCCTGCTGGCCCTGGATCCCACCAATAAGATCCTAACCCGTGAACTCTACCTGGGAGTCTGGATTGTACTATTCTCCATGATGGGTGCCTACTTCCTTGGGAAGATCAGGTTTTCGCACGACAGCGAGCTTCCCCATGTATCGGTTCCAAGGCTTTTACTGAGCGTGGCCTCCTTTACCTTTGTAGTCTTCCTTTTCCTTGGGCTCTTTGGTTATGAACTGAAGCGCATTTCCCCACTGCTTCCGCCTAAATCTCCCAACGGACTGGATTTGACCCAAAAGACCGTTTACAGTGCCGGCCCTGCAATATCCCTGTCACAGGACGAGGAGTGTAATCCGGTGAAGTATGCCGATATGTTCCACATGCCCTTCGGGCTGAAGGGTTTTTACGACCTGGAAGAGGGACTGGCCTGTGCCAAAGCATCGGGTAAGCCTGTGCTGATCGACTTCAAGGGGCACTTTTGCTCTAACTGCAAAAAGATGGAAGCGGCCGTCTGGTCCGACCCAGCGGTGCTCAGCACCCTGCGCGACGATTTTGTAGTCGTGGCACTATACACCGACGATCGCACCAAGTTGCCCGAAGACGAATGGTACACATCGGCGCTTGACGGGAAAGTGAAAAAAACCATTGGTCAGCAGAACATCGATTTCGAAATTGAAAACTTTCAGACCAACACCATCCCTCTTTATGTAATCATGGATGCCGATGGCAAGGTCATCGCTCAGCCCAAAGGCACCGACCTGGATGTTCAGAGCTACCTTGCCTGGCTTAAGGCAGGCCTTTAGCCCCGGGTCCTGGAATCAAAATCCTCAGGCGGCACTAAAATCCTCAGGCAGCACTGAAGAATAACAAAAGGCCAGGCAATGCATAAGTAGCGCATTGCCGGGCCTTTAGGTTCAAGTTCTGACGAACTCAAGAGTATTTTTCCTCAATCGCCCACTTACCCACTTACCCACTTACCCATTTACCAATTACCACTTACCAATTACTGCGAGCGAAGCGAGCTCTCTAAAAACTACCAAACTTAAATCTCATCCCGAAGCTCCAGCCGCTCAGGGCGTCTGCGGCAACCGGGTAAGGGTTATCAATAGGGGGGGCAAGACCATCCATGGGTTTCATTTCGAGTTCAGAGGTCCACCGGTAGTTGGAGTAGAGGGTAAAGCGGAAAAACCTTACCATATTAAACTCCAGTTCCACTCCTACTTCACCCACAAAATATGCGGCATATTCCCCGTAGGTGGGGTAGTAGTTATCGTAGTCCCACATATCGGAACTTGTTGTATAGGAAGCTATTCCACCTCCACCTATTAGCAGGGGAAAGGAAAGGTGTACAGGGAACCATCCGGCAATGATCGGTTCAATCAACAAACCGCCATAACCCCCGGAAAGTGCATAGTATTCCTCATCAACCGGTGTGAAATCGCTGGTAAAGCCCTCGCCGGCAAGGCCCAGGGCGAAACCATGCCCGATTATCCATGCTCCGCGGACTCCCATTCCCAGTGCATCAAGACCGTTAACCGTGGTATAACCCACAGAGAAACCTCCATATCCGCCACCACCCGATTCCGGCATCAGGGTTTGCACCTGGCGATATTCATGCCGGTTCGACTGCTTAGGCTCCTCTTGCACCACTACTGCCGTAGCGGCAGCAGCTTCTCCGTCAACGCCCTCGTCGACCCAGACCCCTTCCGTGGCTTCATTGATAACCTGGTCAACCTGTTCCTCCTCGGATGGCTGCTGTGTTTCATTTATTGTGGTGTCAGCCTCCTGGGCAAACATGGGCGAAACAGCCATCGCCATTAATACCATCCACATTGTAAGTTTTTTCATCTTTTTGTATTTATTTAAAATCTATATCTGACATGAAATCCAAAATCCCAGAGATTAATGCTGAATAGCTGCCTGAGGGATATCTCCATAAAAGGCTGGTAAGTAATCCCGAAACTAATGGGGGCGTGTTGCAGCAAATAATCAATTCCAACATATCCATCCACCCCGAAAACCGGTGTGAAAATAGTTTCTCCATAGTATATCTCCTGGTAGAAGATGCGATAGCTATCGGTGAAATAGAAGCCGGTGTGTGCCCCCATTCCATAAAGGAACTCCCAGTTTCCTCCCTTGTCCATACCCATTTCCAGGTGTTGTTGCCTGAAAATGGTAAAAATGCCTCCGTTTTGACGGTAGCTCATTTGAGCTTCATAGGAGGTTGATTGGTCAAGATTTATCCTGAAGGTGATGCCGCTTGAATACCCGCCCCGAACACCAATCTCCTTGTGATAGTACTGGGAGAATACTGTTGACGACAATGCGAGTAATAGTATTATAGTGCTTAGCTGTCTCATGTCGTCCTACTTTATTGAGAGATTAACATAGCACTTCTGCAGCGCATCTATACTTACCCGGGCCGGTGAATTCCCGCCTCCGAAGTTCCCAACCTTGCGGAAGTGATCATTGCCCTGGGCCGTTTCTTTGGAAATCACAACATCAACGGGCAGTTTAAGGACTACCTTCTTGTGGTAAAGGATGTCGTAAGTATAGCTGCAGGTTTTATCAAACATGAGGCTTATATCGGTATACTCCGATTTAAGGTCGATCTTGCTGAAGGCAGGCAGCACGTGTTGAATGGTAAGCTTACCGTATTTCAGATCCAGGTCGGCCTCCCTTACAAAATCGTAGATAAGAACCTCGGTGAAGTTGCTTTCCCCATAGAGATATTCCACCTGCTTGAAATAAAGCTTGTCGCGACGACTATTGATTTTCAGTACATTGATACTGTCGGCCTCCAGTTTGGACGATTTACTTGTGATATCCAGCTGACCTGCATTATTCAGGCTCAGATCCGAATAGGACATTTTCAGTGTGGCCGACCCAAGACTCTCGATCATTCCGCTTCCAAAGTTCAGAACGATGTTTGCATTGCCATCCAGCCGGTTGGCCTTCAGGGAGCCATTTGAGAGTACGATGTCCACATCCCCGCTGTGGTCGTCGAAGAAAATATCGCCGAATTTGTTTCTCAGAACCACTTCCAGGTAGGAGGGGACCTTTACTGTATAGTTGATCTCTACGTGCTTGTTGGAGCCTGAAAGGACGGGGCCAAGACTTCTTAGTTCCGAAGAGATCCGACCGCTTTCACTCTTAAATTTCGATTTAACAATGATGTAGCTTTTGGTGCCGGTGAAGTCAATACTGATGTCTTCCTTCAGCTTGTTCAGCTTCGATGCACTGGACTCGCTTACCTGAATTTCAACATCAATCATTACCAGGTCCTGGTCCCAGGAATCCACCTGGATCTTTCCATATTTGTTCTCTATTTCCAGGGTGGTCTCCCGGGTGACGGGAAACTCCCTGCTCAGGTTCATCTTCGATTTATGGTCCTGCGCGGAGACTGTGGTCCCCGCCAGCAGAGCCAGAAATAAAAGCTGCCTGGTGGATCTACAGAGAGTATGAATCATCTTTTTCATAATCTTGATTCTCCTTTTCTTTAAGTTGGTTAAGCAGATCTTCAAGGATCTCCAGTTTAATGCGGTAGTTAAGAACCATTGCCTCAATTACCTCCGGATTGGAAATGTTATCCTTCAGATCGTTCTTGAGCTCATGGTAAACCTCGTCAAGCTCCTCCATGTCGGCCGAGAGCATCTCATTTGCCAGGGGATCGGATACCAGGTAAGGCTTTAACTCCTCATACCTGTCACTTACCATCATTGTATAGAAGGCTTCGGTCTCCTGCATCTCCATATACAGCTCCTGGCTGTAGAGATCGGCGTCATTGTTGCCCCCCGTCAGGAAGTAAATACCAGCCGACGATCCTGCAAAGATCACAGCGATGGCAGCAGCAATCCGTAACCACCGCATTGGCCTTTTCTCCTTCACTACAGGCGCGTTTGCCGGGTTGATCTTCAACCAGACGGACGGATCCGGCTCGCGGAGATCAAACTCCTCCCTGTGTTGCCTCACAAAATCTTCTAACCTGTCACTCATGGCTCATGATTTGCTTAATTTTTTGTTTTGCTCTTAAATACTGGCTTTTCGAGGTCGATTCGCTAATGCCGAGGATCTCTGAGATCTCCCCGTGGTCGTACCCCTCAAGCAGGTAGAGAGAAAGAACAATCCTGTAACCCTGGGGCAATTTTTCCATTGCTTCCATCACCTGGTCTGCCTTGAATTTGATGTCTGCGTAATCCACAAAATCATCTTCAGGCAGCGGATCGTCGTGTTGTTCCGTGTAAACCAGGTCCAGCCTTTTTTTCTTAAGGTGGTTGATACAGGTATTCACAACGATGCGCTTCAACCATGCCCCGAAGGACGACTCAAACCTGAAAGAACCCAGTTTAC
>JAOZLK010000704.1 GCA_029934875.1 Bacteroidales bacterium
TAGTGCCAGAATAACAAAATTCATATGGCATGAAGGGGAAACATTTTTTGCAGACATCTGCTTGCTGAATGACCTCTTTGAAACCATAGACTCCGGGAAAATACACATTAAACTGGTGGCAGGTAATGAGGAAATCGACGTACATACCTGGGCTTTTTCTGTGCCAGAATCAAATACCAACCTCCCTGGCCCAAGGATCCAGCGGCTACTTCCCTGCTGGGATGTAAAGAGTTTCAAACTGGTACTTGAAGCAGAAGGGAAACCTGAATATAATTCAGAATATGTGTTACTCTATCAAAAAAAGGAGAATACGGGTAAGAACTAAGACTAATATGTATCACACTATGAATATTAAATATTGCTTTCTACTTACTATCCTGACACTATTTGTCTTTGTTCCTGTTTTTTCAGAGCCTCTCTTCCCTGATGATGAAGTGCCTTCCCGGACCGATACATTAATAGTACCCGCAATACAGGAGGTTCCTGAAATTGATGGACGATCTGATGATCAGTGCTGGAGCGCTACAGAGTGGCAGGGAATTAATCATACCTGGGTTCCCTGGGGTGGATCTGTCGATTCAGCAGACTATTTCGGAAGGTATAAATGCGTCTGGTCACCGGTCAGCAATCTCCTCTACTTTTTGCTTGAAATTACCGATGATGTTTTTGTGGACGGATATGTGTACAATCCGGTTCCTGGTTCAAACAATAATTATCCGGATTATGACATTGTGGAAGTGTTTATTGACGAAGACAGGTCGGGTGGAATCAATATATTCGACGCTCACAGTGAGGAGTTGGGTTACAATGCTGAGAATGCCTTCTCTTATCACATCGCAGCAAATGCACCTGCAGATGGAGGGATCACCACAGAGAAGATTGCCTGTGATATTGCAGGCACTGATTGGAGCGATTACTTTATCCCGGATTATGACACTCATCTGCCTGAATTTGCTCTCTTTAAAAACGATAATCATTTTACCTGGGAGTTTTCAATGAGAGTATATGATGATACGTTCGATCAGGATGATCCGGATGCTTCGCTGGTAGTTTTACATCCCGGAAAGATCATGGGTTTATCACTTGCATACTGCGACAACGATACACCGGGAACAAAAAGAGACAACTTTTTCGGAACAGTACAGGTGGAAGAATCCCGTTTTAACGAGCACTGGAAAGATGCAGATGATTTTGGTATTATAAAACTGAGCGGAGAAAATCTCTAAACTACAAATCAGGTCTGCTTGCACAGAAACCCAGCGTTATACCACCATCAACAGTGATACTTGTGCCGGTCATAAAGTCACAGGTATCCGAACTCAGAAACGCAACAAGACGGGCAATTTCCTCCTCTTTCCCTATTCTTCCAGCCGGAATGGCGCTCATTAACTTTTCACGCCTGTCAGCTGGTGTCAGGCCTGTTGCAATGGCACCGAGGACCAGCGAATTGACCTGGATATTATATTCCGCCAGCTCCAGTGCCATACTCCTGGTAAGGGTTTCCAGTCCGCCTTTCGAGCAACTGTAGTGGGCATAATTTCGTCTTACGTCGAAGGCATGCACGGAGCTGATATTTATTATTTTTCCAGATTTGTTTTCGCGCATGATCCTTCCGGCATGCTGCCCGCAAAGAAATGGAGCCTTCAGGTTGACTGCCAGCACATGATCCCAATCTTCTTCTTTCATATCCAGAAAGTGGCCTGGTTTCTGAGTGGCTGCATTATTGACCAAAATGTCCAGACGACCAAAGGTATTCTTTATGGTTTCAAAGATCCCGGATATAGCCTTGCTGTCTGATAGCTCGGCCTCAATCTTAATCGAATGAGGACTAAGTGCTTTAACTTGCTCGAATGATGAATTCAACTCCTCTGAATCCAATGGGCCGTGAACTATTACGCTGGCGCCCTCACCAGCCAGTCCCAATGCAATGGCCTTGCCAATACCCCGACTGGATCCGGTGACCAGAGCCACTCTGTTTTTCAGTTTCATAATTCACAATTAAGGACAATTTTAATTGCCTGGGATTGTGCCTTGTTACATGCGGCTTCAAATGCCCTGACACCATCGGAAAGATTGAAACGGTGGCTTATCATCGGATCTACCCTGACCAGGCCACTTGCCAGTAATCCGATGGCCCTGGGAAAGTCAGTATACATCGCGTTCGTCGATGTCTTGATGGTTCTCTCACCGCTGAGAAATAGAGCAGGGAAGTGAATCTCCTTGTTTTTTGTGGCCAGAAGAACGACCGTACCAGCGTTCTTCAACAAGCTAAGCGATTCAATGATACTATCCTGAGATCCAACCGTGTTAAATACCCGGTCCACACCCAAACCATTGGTCTCTGCCATCACGAGGTCAGTAATAGTCTGCTTTGAACTTGCAACGTTTAATACATGATCGACGCCTAAATTACTGGCAATACCCAAATTGTCATCTGAAATATCTGTAATAAAAGTCTCTAATGCTCCGTAAACTTTGGCTAATTGGGCGATCATCATTCCGATTGGACCGGCACCCAGTACAAGCACCCTATTAAGAATTTCAGGCTTTGCTACATCCACAGCATGAAGGGCAGCAGTAAGGGGGTCGAGAAATGTCGCTTGCTCGTCGCTTATATTTCCTGGCAATTCGTGAACGTGTTCAGAAAAGGCCGGACAGTACTCTGCCATTCCCCCCGGATAAAAATCCATCTCACCCCATCCCTGACCGTGACCCAG
>JAOZLK010000705.1 GCA_029934875.1 Bacteroidales bacterium
ATTATCTGTTTAATTCCCAATACCGGCAGAATTTTTCCCCGCAATGTGATTTCTCCCGTCATTGCCAGGTGCTTTCTTACCTTCTGCCTGGTAAAGGCAGATGTTATGGAGGTCATCATCGCAACTCCTGCCGACGGTCCATCCTTGGGGATAGCTCCTTCAGGAACATGTACATGAACATTGAATTTCTTAAATAGTACGGGATCCACTCCAAAATCCGAGGCATGCGATTTCAGATATTCCAGTGCCAGCAGTGCTGACTCTTTCATCACATCACCCAGGTTACCGGTCAGGGTCAGTTTTCCCTCACCCTGGCTCAATGAACATTCGATAAATAGAATCTCCCCTCCTACGGCTGTCCATGCAAGGCCGGTTACCACCCCGGCTTGTTCGTTTCCATCATATTTGTCACGAAGGAACCTGGGTGGACCCAGGATTTCCTGAACCCTTTCCTTGCTTATGTTCTTGTCGAACTGGTCTTCAAAGGCAATGTGTTTTGCTGTTACCCTTACCAGTTTGGCAATTTGCTTATCCAGTTGCCTTACTCCCGACTCCCTTGTATAACTTTCAACAATATACTCAAGTGTTTTCGGTGGTAGAGATATCTGGGTCTTTTTTACGCCGTGTTTTTCCAGTTGATTCGGGATCAGGTGTCTGCGGGCAATCTGTATTTTTTCTTCCACAATGTATCCCGATATATCAATTACCTCCATGCGGTCGAGCAGGGCCGGGTTAATTGATGAAGTGGTGTTCGCAGTTGCAATAAACATCACATTGGACAGATCGTAATCAAGCTCAAGGAAGTTGTCATGAAAACTATTATTCTGCTCGGGATCCAAAACTTCAAGCAGGGCGGATGCGGGATTCCCGTGGGCATCGCGGCCAACCTTATCAATCTCATCCAGCACGTAAACCGGGTTTGATGACTTTACCTTTTTTAAATTCTGGATGATGCGGCCAGGCATGGCTCCGATGTAGGTTTTTCTATGTCCCCTGATTTCAGCTTCGTCGTGAAGTCCCCCTAATGACATTCTGACATACTTTCGGTTTAGCGCATTGGCTATGGATTTTCCCAGGGATGTTTTACCCACTCCCGGAGGTCCCACCAGGCAAAGAATAGGCGATTTCAGGTCGCCTTTCAGTTTGAGAACCGCAAGGTGTTCAAGTATGCGGTCTTTAATCTTTTCAAGTCCGAAGTGGTCCTTATCAAGGATTTTAGTGGCGCGCTTCAGGTTAAAGTTGTCTTTTGTAAAGATGTTCCATGGAAGCTCAACCAGGGTCTGGATGTAATTCACCTGGACTGAATATTCACCTGTGGCCGGATTGAGTCGCTTGAGTTTATCCAGCTCCTTCTGGAAGGCGAGTTCGACTTCTTCACTCCATTTCTTCTTCTTGCCCTTTTCTATGAAATCAATAATCTCCTGATCCTGGGGAGATCCGCCCAATTCATCCTGGATGGTTTTCATCTGCTGGTGAAGCAGGAATTCGCGCTGTTGCTGGTCCAGATCACTTTTCACTTTCGACTGGATGTCGTTCTTAAGTTCGAGCAATTGTGACTCCTTCGAAAGGTGTTCCAACAAAGTAAAGCCCCTCTTTGAAACAGAGTTGGTCTCCAGCAGGCCCTGTTTCTCCTTAAGAGACATCTCGCTGTTGGAAGCAAGAAAGTTGATCAGGAAAGAAGGGCTTTCAATATTTTTTATGGCAAATGTGGCTTCATTGGGAATATTTGAAGAGAACTTAATAATTTTAATTGCCATCTCTTTAAGGGCTGCTGCCACAGCTTTTGACTCTGCAGCCGGTTCATCCGCTGCATCTTCCAGGGAGGAAATTCTTGCCACATGATAGGGCTTATCCGTAAACAGGTCATTAATTTTGAAACGTTTACGCCCCTGGAGGATCACAGATGTGGTTCCATCCGGCATCTCAAGAATCTTAAGGATTTGTGCTACCGTTCCAATTTCGAAGAGGTCATCAAGTTCCGGGTCGTCTATGGAGCTATCCCGCTGGGCTATGGCTCCAAGTATCTTATTCTTCTTATATACCTCCTGCACGAGACGCAGCGATTTATCCCGCCCCACGGTTATGGGAATTACAACCCCGGGAAACAGTACGGTGTTCCTGAGTGGAAGAATGGGAAGTACGTCGGGGATATTCATTTTCTTGAGGTCTTCCTCTTCATCCTCGGAAAATAGTGGTATGTATTCTGCTTCTTCGTCGATTGGTATCATCAATTGATCAATGCTGTTTTTAAAACCTTCCATAATCTGCTCCTGTTATCAGTCAATCTGTCAGTCCGGCTACAATCCGGATAGGTCCCATGATAGTTTCAATAAGCGTGCCATAAATACTTCTCAAATGTAGCGGATGGTGACCTCCTTCAGGAATTTTTCCTCCAGCAGACGGCTCATCCTTTTGACTACGGTTCTTCGCATCTCCAGTTCTACAGGGAGGTTGGGGTCCTGGTGGGCAATGTTTATGCGGGTACCAATGATGAAGTGAATTTCGTCACTCTGTTTTAACAGCTTTACGATCCTGTCGGCAGGACCTTTCCCCAGGCTGTATGAGGAAGAGTATTCATTCAGAATGCGGGTCACTTTGCTTATGGTCAGGATGCCTTCTGTGACCAGGTCAATTCCATCCATGTGGGATACCGGAGGAAGTTCAGGATCCTCAAATACCAGGTTGTCTTCAATTTCCACTCCCAATTCACGGGCAA
>JAOZLK010000706.1 GCA_029934875.1 Bacteroidales bacterium
CGACTGGTCAGCAACAGTGCTACAAACATCAAGGCGCCATTAACAATCAGCAGCTCAAATCCAAATTGATAACCGTTGAATAGTTCAGCAGAAAACTTACTCAGAAGGTAGGACAGGAAGGGTGAGAGAACAGCCAGCAGGGGAACAATCCGGTCACGAACCTGCAGGCGGGTGAAAAGTCCGAAAGCATAAAGGCCCAGTAAGGGACCATAGGTATAGCCTGCCACCCGGAAGATGGCGGAGATTACATTCTCATCATTGATGGCCCTGAATAGCATAATGACGATGCCCAAGAGCACTGAAACACCCAGGTGCACCCACCTGCGGGTTCGTGTCAGTTGGGCTTCCTCCAAACGCTGACCATCCAAAATATCCACCGTAAAAGAGGTGGTCAGGGCTGTTAGAGCCGAATCGGCGCTGGAGTATGCAGCAGCCACCAGTCCCACGATAAAAAACACCCCCACTACCTGGGGAAGGTAGCCGCCTGTTGCAATCAATGGAAAGAGATCATCGGTGGCATCGGGAATGGCGATACCGCTATAGGCCGCAAAGCGAATGAGCACGGCCCCCAGGAAAAGAAATAGCAGATTCACCGGAACCAGGGAAATACTCATGAGATAGATATTCTTTTTGGCATCACGGACATTCCTGCAACTCAGGTTCTTCTGCATCATATCCTGGTCCAGACCGGTCATTACGATGGTAATAAAGGCGCCGCTGATAAAGTGCTTAAAGAAATGATTCTCCTTCTGCCATCCATCCCAGACCCAGATCCGTGCATCGGCACTGCCTGCTACGTCCCTGATCATCTCTCCCATGGAGAAGTCCATTGAACGGGTAATAAGGATGATGGCAACCACCACTGCCGTAAGCATGCTTAAAGTTTGCAGGGTATCGGTCCAGATAATGGTACGGATCCCTCCCCGAAAGGTATAGAGCCAGATCAATGCAATGGTTACAATTACCGTAACATAGAAAGGGATGTTCCAGGCCTGGAAAACGGTAATCTGCAGCACATTGGCCATCAGGAACAACCTGAAGGATGCCCCGATGATCCGTGAAAGCAGGAAGAAGGAAGCCCCGGTTTTGTAGGAAAACCGACCGAAACGCTCATCAAGGTAGGTGTAGATGCTGGTCAGGTTCATGCGGTAATACAGCGGAATCAAAACATTGGCAATCACCACGTAGCCCACCAGGTAACCCAGCACCATCTGCATGTAAGAAAAGTTGCTCGAAACCACCCACCCGGGCACAGAGATAAAAGTAACCCCGGACAGGGAGGCCCCGATCATTCCGAAGGCCACCACAAACCAGGGCGATTTCCTGTCACCCAGGAAAAAAGAGTCGTTCCCCGCCCCTTTTCCCGATATCCAGGAGATGCCCAGCAATAAAAGGAAATATGCTGCAATAATGGATATGATAAGGGCAGAAGACATCGTTATTCTTTAAAACCGTGTCAAATTTGATCAAATTGCTGAGACCAAGAAAATATTTGTTACTATTTTTGATCTCTCCTAATGTAACACGATGCAGCAAAACTATTCATCCAGACTACTTGAAGAGACCGTGGACGAGTTCGCCACGCTCCCCGGGATCGGTAGAAAAACCGCGCTCAGGCTGGTATTACACCTTCTCAAACAGGATGACAAGACCGTGGAGCATTTCGGGAATACAATTCTCCGCATGAAAGCCGAAATTAAAAGCTGCAAAACCTGTCACAACATTTCCGATTCGGAAGTATGTAATATTTGTGCTGATCCCTACCGCGACAAAGAGACCATCTGCGTGGTGGAATCGATCCGGGATGTGATGTCGGTGGAGAACACCCAGCAGTACTCCGGGGTTTATCATGTACTGGGAGGCATCATCTCGCCCATGGATGGCATAGGTCCGGCCGATCTTACCCTTGGCTCGCTGGAGGAGAAAGTGAAAAAAGGAGCCTGCAGCGAAATTATCCTGGCCCTGAGCACCACCATGGAGGGAGACACCACCAATTTCTATATCTACAGGCGGCTAAAGGATTTTCAGGTCACCATCAGCACCCTGGCCCGCGGAGTGGCCATTGGCGACGACCTGGAGTATGCCGACGAGGTAACCCTGGGAAGATCAATTCTGAACCGTACCGCCTTTGAGGATACTTTTAAAAAATGAAGCACGAGAAAATATGGAACTAACAAAGAACCAGTACCAGATCAATGGGATCCCGGTGGTCAGCCTGGCTGAAAAGCACGGATCGCCACTCTATATATATGACAGTTCAATCATGATCCGCCAGTACAAACGGATCACAGAGGCATTTAAAAATACACGGGTAAAGATCAATTACGCATGTAAGGCACTCACCAACATCAATGTCCTGAAGCTATTCAAATCGTTGGGATCAGGACTGGATGCAGTTTCTGTGCAGGAAGTTGAACTGGGACTTAAAGCCGGGTTTGAGCCGGAAGATATCCTTTACACGCCCAATTGTGTTTCCATCGAGGAAATTGAAGAAGCTGTGGAACTGGGCGTACGTATCAA
Organism: Bacteroidales bacterium; assembly: GCA_029934875.1. Taxonomy (GTDB): domain Bacteria; phylum Bacteroidota; class Bacteroidia; order Bacteroidales. The sequence continues at coordinate 2,521 of JAOZLK010000706.1, forward strand.
CATCGACAACATTGCCATCCTGGAAGAATTCGGGGTAAAATACGGGGCCAGCATCCCGGTCTGTGTGCGCATTAACCCCCATGTGCTTGCCGGGGGGAATCACAAGATATCCACCGGGCATATCGATTCAAAATTTGGTATCTCCATTTACCAGATGCCCCATGTTCATCGCATCATCGAGACCAACAAGATG
>JAOZLK010000707.1 GCA_029934875.1 Bacteroidales bacterium
TCAGGTGATGCTTGGGGGCCGGTCCAGTCACAATTCAGTAACAATGTGAAATTCCTCTCAATCCTCAAACTACGTGCCGGCTACGGTATTGCAGGAAATTCAAACATCCCCGGATTCAGGACCCAAAACCTCTTAGGTTTCAGACCGGTGCATGAAGGCGCAGGTATTTCTAACGCTATTCAGTGGGGAAGCTCCTATATTCCAAATCCCGACCTGCACTGGGAGAATACCTATACCTTCAACTTCGGCCTCGAGCTGGGTAATCCAATGTTTTATGCAGAGCTCAACCTTTACTCAACCAATCATGATGATCTGATTCTTGACAGGCAGGTCCCCACCGAGTTGGGGTATACAAATATCACAGTCAATAAAGGCTCCATGCTGAATACCGGGATTGAAGTCAAGCTCGACCTTTTCCTTAGTTTCTTCAACAACGAACTCAGGTGGAAACCAGGAATATGGTTCTCCTATAACCGGAATGAGATTACGGATCTGGATGGGGACATTATACTTGACAAGGACATCTGGATAGACAGAACCAATTATGGCTATGCCGGGGTCAAGCAAAAGGGCTATCCCCTGAATTCGATCTGGGGATATGACTATGTGGGAGTCTGGCAGGAGAGTGAAGCCGAGGAGGCAGGCATATATAATTCCGCTCCTGGTGATCCAAGGTTTGCTGATATAAATGGCGTTGATGAAAATGGGGAAATTGTTCCGGGACCAGATGGAAAGATCACCGAACAGGACAGAATATTCCTCGGAGATGCCAGTCCGAGTTTCACAGGTGGTTTCAGGAACCAGTTCAACTATAAGAATTTCGAATTCTCTTTCTTCTTTGAAGGGGTATTTGACAAAGCTGTTGTAAATGTCAATAAGGCAACGTATACATTTCCCAGTTATCAATATGGAAATAACAAAGCATCAAGGGCGCTAAACAGGTGGACCAGCTCAAACCCGACCAACGAGGTACCCTCACTTACGAAGAATCTCACCGAACAGATGGTGCGAAGTGACTGGACCGTAGAGGATGGTTCATTTATCAGGCTACGGGATGTTACACTTACCTATAAGTTGTTTTTTGACGACAGAAGTATAAAGAACCTGGCCCTGTTTGCCAGCGCATCAAACCTATTTACCATCACAAAATATTCCGGAATCAATCCGGATGTGTGGGCCACTGATGCAGAATACAACCTGATGCCCTTTTCACGGGTTTACACCATTGGCGTTAATGTATCATTTTAAACAATCGAAAGATGAAAAATTTGTCAATCATATTATTACTGTTAACACTCCCTTTGTTTCACGGATGTGAAGATGTCCTCGTGGAGAAAAATTACGGGCAAATTGCCGATAGTGATTACTGGAACACTGAAACAGATGCTGTTACCGCAATTAAGGCCGCATACGCTTCCACCAGGGGTGGATGGCAGGGATTGTCCTTCTGGCAGTTTTGTGTGGAAGATATGGGAACCGATATTTCCACGGGAGGATACTTTGCTGTCAACGATTACATCGCATATACAGGTTGGTCAGGTACTACACCCGACTTCGTGGACTGGGGAATATGGGGGGATTTCTGGAAAAGCATCAATTATGCAAATACCGTTCTCGATAAAGTGCCTGATATGGATATCGATAAGGGAGTAAAAAACAGGGTGATCGGTGAAGCGCACGCCATCAGGGCCATGGTATATTTCTACCTGGTGAACTGGTTTGGGGGAGTGCCGGAATTAACTACTGCCAAAGAGGCTCCCATGGAGATACCCCGCCAGAGTGTTGAAAGCAATTACTTACTAATTGAAAATGACCTGAAGGCTGCCATTGACAGGCTACCGGATAAATCCACCCTTGTTTCGATGGGAGAAGATGACTATGGCAGGGTGACAAACGGGGCAGCCCGTGCGCTCCTCGCCAAGGTTTACCAGCAACAGGGCAAATGGACAGAGTGTGCCGACATAGCTCTTGAGCTTATCTCTTCGGGAGAGTATTCCCTGGAACCGGACTATAATGATATTTTCTCTCTCCAAAACGAAGGTTTCGGAAATACGGAGGTGATCTGGGTTCTCCCTTTCATTACAGGTACAAGTCCAAATGTGGATGCCAATGTTTTCCAGGTATATATTTGGAAAGCCCCCGAAAATACGGATTACTCCAAATATTATGAATGGAACGGCGAGATCAGGGCCACAAGCTCTTTCTACAATTCCTTTGAGTCCGGCGATCTCCGCAGAAACCTTCTGTTTGCATCATCGGATGCCATGGAAAATCCAATTATGATGATCAAATATCCCCCCGACCCGGCCACCGAAGGGGCACATTCCGGGACTGATTATCCATTTATTCGTTTAGCCGACATTCTTCTCACCAGGGCAGAGGCATTGGCAAACCTGGATGATCTTACAGGTGCAGTTCAAGAGATCAACAAAGTAAGAACCCGCGCAGGGCTTTCAGATCTTGATCCAGCCAACTTTACGAGCGTCTCCCTCCTGAACCATATTCTCAACGAACGCAGATGGGAGTTATACTTCGAGGGACATAACAAACGCGATATGATCAGAATGGACCGGGAAGGTCTGCTGGACTATATCAAATCCCAATCTGCGGACTGGGAAACATATACAGCAGAGCGTTATCTCTTGTTGCCTCTGCCTTCCAATGCAATAGCTTCAAATCCAGGGCTCGTCCAGAATCCCGGATTCTGAT
>JAOZLK010000708.1 GCA_029934875.1 Bacteroidales bacterium
GGAGCAAAGCGCATGCATTCCTTCATCCAGTTGTGAACAAGCGATGCCGGAACAACCACCAGGGAGGTCTTCTTTACTTTTTCACCCGGGAATATAGAAAGCTGGCCTGCTGGCCTGCCAGCTAAGGATGGAGCTTGCAAAGGCATATCTTCTTTAGACTTCACCAGCAGGGCAATCGCCTGGAGGGTTTTCCCCAAACCCATATCATCGGCCAGGCATCCCCCGAATCCATTTTGTTTAAGGTACCAGAGCCAGGTATATCCCTCCACCTGGTAAGGACGCATCTCTGCATCCAGTCCTTCAGGAACCACCTGGGACGGAAGAGACTCCACCTCCCTCAGCTTTTCCAACCTATCCATGGTATCGGTATGAAACTCCCTGACCGATCCATCCATCATCGAGAAATGTTGCTTATGGATCAGGATTTGTTCTCCCTTTATTTTACCAAATTCAAACATGGAACGGTAGCGGGCAAACCACTCCTCGGGAATGATGGCTACTTTGCCATCGGGAAGTTCAAACTCTCTTTTTTCCTGGAGAAGGTGATCCTTCAACTTCAGAAAAGGGATTGAAAAATCTCCAAATCGAACCACAGCCTTTACATCAAACCAATCTTCCTTCTCCTCCGATTCCAATTCAAGAAGAACCTCTCCAAGATAAAACTCCCGTTCCAGGCGATGCCTAATAATAATCCCTGAATCTTCCAGCTCCGTTCCAAACTCATTCATGAATTGGATCCCTGAATATAAATTAGTTTCAGTCCCTCTATTAAAGTTATCATCGAGGTAAAAATTAATATCGTCCAGGCTTTTTAAACCCAGCTCCTTTGCCCGGCCCAAAATCGCCTCCTCCCACTGAAAATCGCGCATAAAACTTTCAAATCCGTGAGCATCTCCCTTTCTGGCATATCTGACAAATCTTTGAACCGGGCTATCTGCGTGAACCACCTGTTGCATATATCGAAACTCCAGGATCCAGACCGGTGCACCTTTTAAGCCCACTTCCAGGACCAGATCTGCCTGCCGGGAAGGTTTGATTTCGGTCACATCAATGCCACTTATCTCCGCATTGAAGTCACGAATACAATTTCTCACAAAAGTGCTAAGGTATTTCTCCTCCGAAGCCCGTGGTATGCTTACCCTATCACGGTTTAGAAAGGGATTGAGTTTTTTGGCATCAATTTTATCGACGAAATACAGCTCGCTCCCAAGGATAATCACCGCCGGATAATTGCTGACAACTTCCACATGCTGCTCCTTTAGCTTAAGTTCATTCCCCTGGTGTGATACCTTTAAGGAGTAGGAGAGCTCTTCCCTGTAGTTAAACCTGAAGATTGGAAGGGCGGGTTGCTTTTGAATATTCAGGAAATCCTCCGGGAAAACATTACTGTTGCTCTTTTCTTTTATGTATACGGGGAAGCGGTTCTCACGGGCAATCACCAAAATAGCATAAAGGACCTTTTCAATGTAAGGTCGCAAGTGCTCTTTGATCATCTCGGGCTTTACATTATCCTGAAACTCTTTAACAGTTCCCTTTTTTGCGAATAGCTTGTGAATTGCTCTGTCGCTGTATGAATCAATTAAGCGAACAAGCTCCGCTTGCATGGGTGTCAGCCGCTTAAAGGCTGCACTGGACTCATCATTTTGAATAAACTCTTTTGCGGTAAAGAACTCCTTCCCTGAATCTTTCTCCACATATTGTGCCTGCAATATGTTTCCCCACAGCCTGTGCCTCATATAGCCCAGGGCAAATCGCGAGTCTTTCATTTGCGATATTTCTCTCTTTGATCCTTCAGATCCACACCTGACTCGACCCCATCATTCCATACGGTCATCATCACAAATTTTCCCATTTTCATTTTTTTAATCTCATCTTCCTCTCCATCATCACGCGCTTTTGACATGGCACTTTTCGCAGCGTCCTTCATCAACCAGGGAGGAACCCTGAGCAGATAAAGATAGGTATTATCCAGGCCCTGCTCTCCCTCTATGAGTAATTGTCCCACCGTTGACTCCACGCTCATCAATGGAATACTGATTTTTGAATCTCTGAGCGTGAAATTATTCCGCAAAGTAGAAAATCGCACATCATCAAGATCCTTATTATCCAGGTATTTCCCGGCTGCCTCCAGGGCCTTGAAATTAATAAGCGCTCCATCCTTCACCTCCACCTGAAACAAGGCTGTTGTATTTTCCATGTCCAGTTTAAAATCGGGCGAGATAAAAACTTCGGCAAGCCCAGTTCCACTGACTATACCTGCGAAGTTCTCCTCCAGGGTGTAAACTTGCTCACCCGATTGCATCTGAAAATTGAGATCCTGTATATTTACATCTTTCATCTCCAGCTCGGTACTCAGGATATAGAAATTGGGGTTAGAAACATTGAATTGCCCATTAAAACCCAGAAATCCACCACTCTTCCCGGATACAAGCAGATGGTCCATATAGAGAACCCTTTCAGTGCTTGATCTGAGTGTCCCCCGAAGACCGAAAAGGGTATTTCCCCCGTAACGCAACTCACCAAGGTCCATATTGAAGGTAAAATCAGGAAAAGCCATCTGGTCAAGGTGCGGCGGATCCCTTAGCTCTGAAGTATCAGCCAATTCTTTCTCCTCTTCAGGCAACTGGTAGTTAAGCAGCTGGTTGAAATCCAGAAGATCAGATTCCAGCACCATATATCCATAAAGACTTTCAAGAGTAGAGTCAGAAT
>JAOZLK010000709.1 GCA_029934875.1 Bacteroidales bacterium
CTAGTGAAGGTTGGCCACATTCAGTCAAATGGGGAGATTCCCAAATAGCAGTTGCTCAATATTTAAGTGTAATGGCTACTGAATACAGACTCAAACAAATACAGGGTCTTAACACAGATGATGTTTCTGAGAAAATATTCAGAGCTCTTTATGCTATGGACAGAGTGGATTTTGCTGCTGAAATGGCTTTTAATTGTAACACTTCGATTCATGTTTGCGACAACTATACAAATATCAACGGCTTTTTTTTGAGGGATGATATGACAGATGCCCTTCTTGACTCGTGGGCTTTAAATGGTAAATCCAGCTGGATAGGAATGAATGCAAAACACGCATGGACTGACCCTCCAACAGATGATATCCTTCAAAAACGAGAGATGAGTGAGGACATGATATGGAATCTACTACAGGGTTATGCCTTGGTAAAACATCTTATTGATGACAATTCACCTTACGAAGATTACTTATGTGAGGATCTCACTTTAAAAGAATATGCCAAAAAGCAAACGGCAAGGTTTATTCAATACATGCACGCACATTCAAACAATGATGCTTGGGATTTTTGCCAATATAATGAAAGTTGCTACCCTGGTGAATGGGATGGGGGACTTTTGCAAGTTTGGAGAATAAAGAACGCCTGCACTGGGGAAACAGTAGATGCCGGAGGATCTTGGGCTGATCTGATGCTTCACAAACGCCATTTTGAAGATGCTGGAGAATGGATTACAGAAGGAGACTATGGCGATATGGATTATACCACATTAGAAGATTGGGTAACCTTAGGTATTGACCCTTTAATGCCGTTACCCTACACTAACCACCATTTCAATAACACTGGTAAACTAATTATGACATGCATTGCTGATAATTGGTACTCTGAAAATTTGGAAAGGCTTTTGTGGAATATTAGAAAGGTCGCTGACCACTTCAATCAGGATTTTTCCGACAATCCCCACGATATTAAGTACTTTGCATTGGATCATTTGCCGATGTTCTATTTACTCCTTCATCCAGATTTCGTAACAACCACTAATCCAATTTTCTCATACTACTACAGTCACATCGAGGATATTTTAAATGCTGCGCCGGACACAGGTATTTATAGAACCACAGACCCACCAGACGGACCGTTATGGAACGTGGGAAATATTATTAATGCCCCAACAGGTGTAGAGTCATTCCCAAAGCTTGACGATGATGGAAATCCCATTAATAGATCTGATTTAATTGGACAACATAATGGTTTGGATTATTTACTGTTGTTCAACCTCTATCATTTAATATATAGTACTTACTTTAATGATGCCGTGACAATTACCGAGGATTTTCCAACGACTTATACTTATAGTTCCACTCCTCTATATAGCTGGGAATTTGACAATAACACAATTGATATTGGACACCAAGATAATGCCGCATATTACACTGTACATAGTAAAAGTTTAATTACAATGAGTAGCAAGGTAAATGACAATGGTAAGCTATGCCTTAGAGGGAATGAAGTGCTTCTTCAGCCTGGATTCGAGGTAATAGCTGGTGGTGAGTTTACAGCTGAGACGAACGAAAAAATGGAATTAGACTTTACTCCTCCTGCAGGGAATTACAAATCGGCCATGACAAACCAAAATCCAATAATTTCTGACCACAGAAGAATTGAATCTATAGAAAATCGATTTGCCCCAGACTCGCAAATGCAGTTACTCATATATCCTAATCCGGCAAATAGCATTCTTAATATTGAGTCTCCTCAACAAATATCGGATATAACCATTTATAACTCCAATGGGACTATTGTATATCAGACTTGTGGTGAGGGATTTGAGCTTATGAGTCTGGACGTCTCAGTGCATAATCCTGGATTCTATTTTATATCAGTAACTATGGAAAATGGAGAGACTAAAGTGAATAAGTTGATATTCGAATAACAACAGCTTCAAATTAGTGCCTGCAAGACAATCTTGTTGAAGATTCAATCAGGCCTAATGCCTTGAGTAGGCGGAATCACTTGTTTGCAGGATCCCATGCCGGGGCACGATAGCGCTGAAAATGTTTATTGTAGTATCAGCTTATCCCTGTAGATATTACCCTCAAAGCTCATCCTAAGGATATAGGTGCCGTTCTCCAACCCTTCACGGTGAAATTCCAGCTGGTGCTGACCTGCTGCCATTTTTCCCCTGAGCAATACAGCAATCTTCCTCCCTGTCATATCAAAAAGTTCCATGTTCACATCTCCGTTAGCGGGGAGGTGAAAGTTGATATGCGTTACCTCAGTTGAGGGATTGGGATACATGAATACATCGTACCCTGCTGTTCTGCTTTGCGCTGATGTTGTGGTATCCACTGCGGCCTGGGATGGCCTGTATAAGAGCTCCATGTAGTCCAGGGAAATATAGCCCCAATTGGCTTTAAGGGAAATGGTATTGATTCCGCTGTCAAGCTGGATCAAGAGGTGCTCACCCACCCAGCTTGTCTCATCCGGTGCTTCAAAGCTCAGGTCGGGAAAGTTTTCCCCGTTTACAAGGAAATGCTGCACTTTGGGTGATCCAAAATTGAGCAGAGAAAACAGCGTGAGCTGGCAGGTTTGACTGCTATCAAGTTGAAAATCGGGGAAGGTAATGGTCCAGTCGCGGGTCAGCTCTACATATTGGCCACCGCTCACCGAATCATCATCCCTGATCCATTTACCACCCTTAAGATCGGCATCCTC
>JAOZLK010000146.1 GCA_029934875.1 Bacteroidales bacterium
TCTCGGCATCGCTCAGGAGCAGTTTACCCTCCTGCTTCTGTACATCTTTAATATCTGTTTTTGCACCTGAAACATCCACACCCGGATCAAAGGCTTCAATGGATGCTGAACCACCCACATCCTTTACTTCATAAGAGTTCTGAGCCAGGGTAAGAATAGCAGCTTCGGAAGTAATTTTCACCATTCCAAAAGCTTTGCCACTGAATACCTTCTTCTTCACCACAAGGGGGGAAACAGATTCGGGCAGTGCACTTACCCCTGAGGCAAGCCCTGCCTTAAGTTTTGCCGACACCCTTGGAGCCACGGCTTTCCCGGCACTGTTATTGGCCATTACCAGGACTTTTGCTCCTGTCTTTTCCATGGCGGCAGCAATGATACTGGCATAAACCTGGTTGTCCAGGCCCTGGGGAGCAGCCGCTGCACTCAGGATAGTGGAGGCACCAAAGGCACCAAGAGTTGACAGCTCATCCTGATCCACATTCCCTATTGAGAGTGCAGTGACATTTCCGCCAGTCATAGCTGCAAGACCTGCAGCATACGATACAAGTTCGTGGGAGAGTTTCTTGAATTTCCCATCCCAATTTTCGGTATATACTAATACGTTCATATCTAAAGTACTTTTGCTTCGTTCATAAGCAGGTTAACAAGTTCCTTCACCTTATCGGCCTCCACCATTTTGCATGGAGCCTTAGGCTCGGGCATCACAAACTCCTGGTAATCGGTAAGAGCATCTGCTTCAACAGCAGGGACTACCTGTAAAGGCTTTTTCCTGGCCATCATAATACCCCGCATGGCAGCAATCCTTGGCTCCTTGGCAATTCCCTTCTGCACAACAGCCACAAAGGGTGAGGGAACAGAAACCACCTCTTTTCCGCCATCAATATCACGGGTAATCACAGCAGCATCTCCTTCAAAACTTAAAGTGGAAACAGCCGATACGGAAGGCACTCCGAGAATCTCGGCCAACATTCCACCCACTGCAGAACCATTATAATCACTGGATTCAATACCGCAAAGAACGGCTCCATAATCACCTCCATTGACTACAGCTGCAATTTGAGAAGCCACATAGAAGGCATCGGTCGAATCTGCATCCACACGAATGGCATCATCAGCTCCAATGGCCAGTGCCTTCCTGAGGGTGGGTTCGGATCCGGCTCCCCCAACGGTAAGCACAGTTACATTTGAAATGTTATTGGATCCATCCTCCTTAATCTCCATGGCCCTGGTCAGAGCCAGTTCATCCCATGGATTGATGATCCATTGCACCCCATTCTCATCAATGGAGGTGTTGTCGCTCGAAAACCTGACCTTTGTGGTAGTATCAGGAACGTTGCTTATACAAACAAGAATACGCATATCTAGATTTTTAAATATCCTGACAAATATAAAAGAATTCTAAAAACGGTCCGCACCCTTTAGTTATAAAATTCAATATATATTCACGAATACCGGGGAAGCTAACGAGGAGACTGTATCACAGTCATATTCAACACAATGCTGACAGACCGATTACATAAATCATAAAGCAAAAACTCTAATCTATCACTCTCCCAAAAATAGCTTTGAAAAATAAATTGAGATTCAGTCTCTCCCCGGGTGAAAGCATGAATGGCTTGGCCATTCATTGAGAAGGTATTGAGTCCTGCCTCAGCGCTGAAAAAAAACTCAAAAACGAAAAGAGAATCAGCTTTCACTTCAATATCGGGACCTTCCGGGGAGATTAAACTAATCTCCGGTAAAGCGTATCCGGCAGTATCACAGGCAGTTTCTTCGCGACAGGCGCTAAGCAGCGCAAAGATGATAATTATCGGAGTAATAATACGCTTCATTTTTACCATTAAAGTCTTACTTTTAGACATAAAGATATTCATATTATGCCAAGAACCATACTGCTCTGCTCCCTCCTCTTCATTTCAATCCAGCTTATTAATGCCCAGGACAAAATTGCAATTGACGACCGGACTGGCATACTTACTTCTGAACTGGAGGAAATAATTGATCAGAAACTTCAGGAGGATGGGATCAGCTATACAAACATGGTCGATTTCACTAAACGCTGCTCCTATTATTTCTCCGTGCTCCAGAAATCCGGCGATGATCTGTTCTTAACAGTGAATGATTGCAACACAACATTGCTTGGTGAGAAAAACCTGGGCAGCCGAATCATGAGCGCTCCTCTCTCAGAGCAGGGAATACTAATTTCCTACGCCATTATGGATATTGTAAGCGAGCCGGGGAAATATATTTCGACTACCCCCACTGCTGAGGCAGCTGTCCTCCCCCCGGATGAAGGCAGTGCTGCCCCCAGGAGAGACAGTGCCTTTGCCGATGATCATAATACCCGCTACTTCTTTGCTCCTTCAGCCTATAACCTGAAAAAAGGAGAGTTATACTACAATACAGTCTACTTCCTGATCCATGACGTTCAGTATGGTTTCAGCGACTACTTTTCCATGGGCGTGGGAACTACGGTTATTGGGCTACCCCTTTATTTTACCCCTAAACTTTCCTTCCCGGTAGGCAAGAAATCTGCCTTTGCCGTGGGTGACCTGTTGATGCTGGGCACCTGGGGTACTGATTTCCTTGGCAACCTGGCTTACGGAACCTTCAGTACGGGAGGGAGGAATGGAAATGTTACCATCGGAGCCGGCTATCTTTACACCAATGAAAACGATATAACCGGACAAACTTCCTCCCTGGTAAGTAATTTTTCAGCCATGACACGTATGTCATCCCGCTTATTCCTGCTGACGGAGAATTATGTGATGAGTGCCAATTTCAACCGAACGGCCTGGTATTATGACAATTCCAATCCTGATTACTACGACTATATCGAAGAAAGCTTTGTCCAGCGAAACACGTTCTGGTATGGCATCCTGGGAGTAAGAATTGTAACCAAAAGCAAGTCCTACGTAAGCTGGCAGGCCGGTCTTACCTACGTGGTGAATTTCCCGGGTGCTATCCCCAACCAATATAAAAGCTGGGATAATGATGCGGTTTCTGGGGTAAGCATGATTGCCTTTCCAACGGTGAGTTTCACCATGAAATTTAAGAACAAGTAAGGAAGTAATTATTCAGTTATCTGAGCTTGCGTTTTAGCCGGTATGGGATATCAGGCTCAGGCGGCCGGATTCAAGGATCTTGATTTGCTTGTTATCCAGGGCTATAATCCCTTCTTTTTCAAATTCTTTCAAGAATTTAATCACGCTTTCAACAGAGATGGAAGCAAAATCGGCTATGTCCTGCCGGCTGAGATAGCTGAACACATTCTCATGCTTAAAGACCTCCGAACTCAGGTAAATAAGGGCCGAAGCAAGCTTTCCCCTCATTTGCTTATAAGATAGGTTGGCCACAATTTCCATAAGGTGATTCTCAGACCGGTAATTTTTCGAAGTGATCCGGAATCCAAATTCAGAATTGGTTTTCAGAAGATTCCTCAGGCTCTTCTTATCGATCATCAGAACCTCAGCGTCCTTCAGGGCCAAGGCCGAGTGGTAGTAAATCTTCTCCCCGAACATAGATGAAAATGCCAGGAAATCACCACTTTTTGCAATCCACAGGTTTTGTACTTTTTTGGGTCCGAACTGAAGGTAAACTTTTACCAGTCCTGATTGGATAAAAAGAACATGAGGCGCAAAGGCTCCTTGCTTGAACAGGGTCTCCCCCTTCAGGTAGCTCACATGCGTCCTGTTCTCACTGAGAGCATCAAGCTCCTCCTTGGAAATAAGCTGAAAACAGTCAGGTTCTTCCCTCCTGTTGGGCTTTCCAGGGATATGTTCTTCGTTTGGCACATGCAAAGATAAGCCAAAACATGGAAAATAATAGGAAAAAAGCTGTCACCTCCCAGTCCGCTCCTGCTGGCCAATTCGTAATAATACCGGACCTTTGCATGAAATTTAAAAATCAAGAGTTATGAAAATGCTAAGCACAAGCCTGCACGAATTTGAAACTGCAGCAGAACTGGAGAAATATATTATAGAAAATGAGAATGTAATGGTATGCGGTGGCCGGATGGGGCCCATGTGTATTCCGGTTTATGATCTAATGGAAGAGCTTGAAGAGGATCGCAGCAACATAAAATTTGCAGTGATGGCCTTTGACTCACCCGAGGCAGGAATTATCAGGAACGATCCTGCTTGCCGCGGATTTATGGGACTCCCCTTCACCATGTATTATAAAAATGGTAAAGTGGCCCATGCCACCAGCAGCATCCAGAACATGCAACAGGTAACTACCGTCCTGGACGAACATTTCGGAGCATAATCAAGTAAGTGCACAATATGACCAATGAAGAGATTTTCGATGTGATCATCGTGGGCGGTGGCCCTGCCGGCTTAAGCGCCGGCATCTACAGCTCGCGGGCAAAGCTATCAACCCTGATCCTCAATGAAGGAGCCATAGGCGGTCAGATGGTACTCACCGAAGAGGTGGCCAACTACCCTGGTGTGGAAACCACCAAGGGCTACCTGCTTGCCAATATCATGAAAAACCAGGCTAAATCGTTTGGTTGCAAGATCAAATCGAACCTGAAAATCAAGTCCTATGAGCTTGAGGGTGAGATCAAGCATGTGGTACTGGAGGATGGTCGGGAATTCAGCGGAAGATGCGTGATCCTCTCTCCAGGGGGCAGACCCCGACCGGTGGGAATACCTGGTGAAGAGGAGTTCAAGGGAATAGGCATCTCCTATTGCGCCACCTGTGACGGCGATTTCTTCACCGGTAAAGAAGTAATCGTGGTGGGAGGCGGTAACTCGGCACTGGAAGAGGCAGTAGCCCTGACTCAATATGCAGAGAAAGTGACCATTGTTCACCAGTTTGATCACTTTCAGGCCTTTCAGCATGCAATTGACCAGGCACAGGAGAATCCGAAAATTGAATTCATCATGGAGTCCGAACTGCGTTCATTCAAAGGAGATGGCGTATTACAGGAGGTCACCATGGAACATTTGCCAACAGGCAAGATGTCATCCATGAAGATCGACGGGGTCTTCATTTTCATTGGATATATACCAAATACCGGGGACCTGGACGGAATAGTGAAGTTGAATGAGAGAGGAGAGATTGTGGTTGATGAGTCGATGCAAACCAGTCTCCCCGGTATTTTTGCTGCAGGCGACAGTAATGTTAAGAAATACCGCCAGGTTACCACCGCAGTAGCGGACGGAACCATTGCCTCCCTGGCTGCAGCAGAGTATCTCAGGTCTTAAAAAGGAAGCTCAAGTTTCTGATTTCCGGGGAAACCCGCATTGGAAACCCACGAGGGTGTGTCAGTAGGCACACCCTTTTTTGCATTCTGTTGGATGAACTCCCTTGCCTATAGCTTATTATTGTGTAGCTCCATTTTTAGAGCGTATTACACAAATGCGTTACGCACTAATATACTTGTTTGTTTCGCTTTTATGATATATATTTACTGCATTAATGCGAAACGCAAACATATATCATGAATCCATTTCAAACAAATGCATATCGTGGCCCTGAGTATTTCATCGACCGAAAAAGTGAAAGCAGGACCTTGATTGAAGCCATATACAATGAGCGCAACACCACGCTTTTCTCACACAGACGCCTGGGCAAAACCATGCTGCTGCATCATGTACTTGGACAGTTGGATTCATCCAGGTACACACCCCTATACATTGATCTGTTCGCTACAAGGAACCTGATTCACTTTGCCCAGAAACTAACAGAGGCTCTGTATGGCAAAAAGATACTACATCAGAACAGGTTGAGTAAAATCATGGGAAGCCTTGGCGCCTCTCTTTCATTTGATTCCCTTACTGGAAATCCCCAGGTCAACTTCAATATAACTGAGCCTTCAAGTGTTCTGAAAAGCCTACCTCAACTATTTAAGCTTTTATCCGAGTCGAAAAAAAAGGTGGCTATTGTATTTGATGAATTCCAGGAAGTTGGAGCGTATGAGGAAGATTATGCTGAAGCTAGTATTCGGACACTCATGCAGGAATATCCAGATCTTGTTTTTCTATTCTCCGGTAGCAGAAAAAGCATGATGAGAGAGATATTCACTGATGCCAATCGTCCTTTTTTCCAATCCACACAATTAATGGAGCTTCATGAGATTGACCAACTTACATATGCAAATGAGGTCGGCCTGATCCTGGACAAGTTTAAAAAAACTTTTGATCCGCAGCTCATTGTGCAAGTTTTGGAGGATACCTACTGCCATACTGGATTTACCCATATGGTCCTGTCCCGGATATTCAGTGAGTCGGAGGACCATATTGACTTCCGGGTTTACGAGAAGGTATGGGCCGATATTCTTGAGAATCACAAATCGATGGCAAGAGAACAGGAATATCTGCTTCCTCGATTACAATGGAAGGTTCTCACTGCTATTGCTCATGAGGGTTATGTGAAAGCTCCCATGTCTCAATCCTTCATCTCAAAGTACAAACTATCAGCCCCCAGCTCAATGAGCCGTGCCATTAAAGCACTTCTGGACAAAGGATTAATCATTGACAGCGAAAATAAGGGATTGCGAGTCTATAATGTCTTCATTGAAAAGAACCTGAAGACCTTTCCTTTGGGTTAATGGCTCGAAAATACACCTTAGAATTAAGCCAAAAAGACCTAAAGCTATGGTAGCAGCTTTCATTATGGTTTCACATAATCCCACGGCTCCAGGTCGCGCCAATATTTAGCTGAATTCGAAAAATTCTTATGCAATTTAAGGCTATCTCCCAATGGCACCTCAATGATCTTTTCCGTGAAACTCTCATGAAAACTTGAAATAACCAATCTCACTTTTTAGTTCTGGCTCCTACTCATCACAACCAGTGAACAGAAAAACCATTTGGTACAAGGCTAAAATAAGAACCATGGTCTTCATAATTTAAACTTTTTAGTCTTGTATTGAATCTATACCGGATGAAAATAAAGTTCAGCTCCCGCTCCCGTACTAAATTCCTCAGAAAGGATTCAAAGCAATCTGAATACTTTCTGAGGAATTACAGTATTAATCATAGTGCAACCTGATTTTTTCACTAGCCATTGTTGGTTTTATGAGATCAGAAAAATCCTGCGATTCCCATGTTCCAAGCTTTGAATGTATAGTAAAGTATTTTTGTGGTATTGGATGGGTTCCAACGATTACCTTCATATCGAATTTCTCCTGAATCAGATACTGAAAATGCCTGATATAAGGACAGGGTGGGTATCCAACAATAAATCCCGTTGCAAAATGAATAACCTCCGCACCGTTATTCTTCATCTCTTCAGGGACATATTCTATATTACCTCCAGGGCAACCACCGCAAGTGGCATATCCTACTAATTCCAAAGGTTCATCTTTTGCGTAGATATCAAATGCTCCCTCTCTATTTTGAAGAGCTCTAAAACATTTGCCTCCACCACAATTGCGGTATCGGTCACAAATAATGATTCCGATCATAATTTTTTTCATACTTCATTGCTTTGCTTTATTTCAAAAATATTACCGCTATTCATCTGTTTTGTACGGATCCCAGATAACCAGAACCAATGCACCCTCTTTAGAATAAAAGGGACCGTGATCTTCATGGGCATTAAAAAGCTGGTAGGAACCTTCGCGATATGTTCTACCGTCATATGTAAAGTCACCTTTAAGAACAAGGTTTTGTTCCGTTGTTATATGCGAATGAGGTTCCATTCTAAATCCAGCTGGCATTTTTAGCAAAATTGTCTTGGCCCCATCTTCATCCCTGAGGGTTTTCTTGAAGGTACCCTCAGGATAATTGTTCGCTTCTTCCCAATTTAAGTGATCAAATAGATTTATTAAATTTTTCATGATACAATGTTTTAAGATTTTATAATAAATCTGAAAGATCTGGTCAGAACACAAGCATATAAAAAGAAGCTAATCTTTTCCCCTGACCAATTCCTCCCTTATCAATGTATGCCCACATTTTGGACATTTTAGAGTAGTGCATTTAATCCCCTGCTGATGTGAGATTTTTTCGCCACATTTTGTACAAACACAAAATCCTCCTGTGCCATAAGAACCACCTTTATTACGGCCCCGTCCACCACCAGCGCCAGAGCCCTGACCTTGTCCATTTCGGGCACCAAAACCCTGACCCTGGTCCTTGCCCATACCTCTTCCAGCCTTTTTCATATTACCTGAATTTATTTACTGAATCAACTATTTCTTTTCGTTGTTGGAGAGCCTATCTTCAAGTGCCGACAACTGGTCTTTTAGAATCCTGATCTCATTTTCAATCAATGTCTTATCAGATACATCTGCGACACCTCCCTGGTAATAATTTCCATAGCCGTGCCTGAACCCAAAACCGGCTCCCCGGCCAAAACCCTGGCCACCACGGATGCGCCTTCCACCTCCCCAATTCGATTGAGTGATCATATTACCAGGATGTTCATTGCCGCTGCAATATCCCATCCCTCTCCCTGTTTTTGGTCCTTCACCAGATGGACCTGATCTGTCACCTCTTGGCATAACTACCTCCTTTTTTATTTGGTTTTAAATACAACATTTTCCATGACCAAAACTGCCGGCCATATTTATAATCTTCTTTGAATGACATGACGGACACTCTGTAATGTGTTTTTCAAAATTTATTTTAAACATATGCCCACAATCCTTGCATTGGATAATATTAACTCTGAAATGAACAGTGCCACCTCCAATTGTAAGGGTCGTCCCCAGTATAATAAAATCAGCTATTTTCTTTCTTGCTTTTTCAATTAAACGAGAAAAAGTAGAACGGGATATTTCCATTTCATCAGCTGCTAAAGCGTGTGAAAGGCCCAATTGATCTGCCAGCCGAAAGGCTTCAAATTCATCAAGTGTTAAAACAATCTGTTTCAGATCATGCCCTCTTACCCCGATGGGTTTGAAATCGGAAAACAGAGGTGGTTCATGTACGATTCTATTAAATTGAGGTCTTGGCATAATATATATATTAGTACAAATATA
>JAOZLK010000710.1 GCA_029934875.1 Bacteroidales bacterium
TCTTTTTCCCGGTACACGATAAGCAGTACGATACGGGTGATCCAAAGAACTCGGGACTTTATGGGCAGTACCACATGCCTGGAGAAAAACGGAACCAGGAGTTTATTGACGAGTGGTATGGTAAGATCATCGAGGTGATCGATAACTACAGTCCTGATTTTATCTGGTTCGACTTTGCGCTGGATGAGATACCTGAAGGTTATGTAAAAGACTTTTTGGCTTACTATTATAATCATGCCGATGAAAATGGCAAAGAGGTAGTGGTGACTTACAAAGGACATGATATTGTACCCGGAACCGGCATACGTGACCTGGAACTTGGCCAGATGCCCCACCTGACCTACAACGAGTGGATCACCGATAATTCGGTTGATGACAGGGGTGCATGGGGTTATGCCAATGATCTTACGTTCAAGACGCCCAACCGGCTGATCGATAACCTGGTGGACCGGGTGAGTAAGAATGGATACCTGCTGCTGAATGTGGGTCCCAAACCCGATGGAACCATCCCTGAAGGTGCCAAAGAGGTGCTGCTTGAGATGGGAAAATGGCTGGATGTGAATGGAGAAGCCATCTATGAAACCACTCCGTGGACAATTGCCGGCGAAGGCCCCACCAACCTGGGTGCTGCAGGTGAGATCGGGTTTAACGAATCGGGGATTGTCTACACCAAGGAGGATATACGCTTTACTGTGAATGGTGACAATCTGTATGCCACCTTCCTTGAATGGCCGGGTGAAAAGGCTGTAATCACTGCTCTTAAAGGAGACGATCCTATGGAAGGTGAAGAGGAAGTGGAGAAAGTCGATTATGAGGATTTACCTTCCCTTGTAGGCAAGACGATCCAACTTGATTATGAGGAGGAAATCCATACCCTCGTTTTCAAAGAGGACGACATGGGAACCATTTCAGGTGGTGATCTTGATGGCAAGATGGAGTTCTTCTATGAACAGGAGGATGAAGAGATTTGGGTGGAATTCGAGGAGGGTGAGTTTGAGGCCATATTTGACGGAGAAACACTCACCATCGCAGAAGATGAGGGTCCTGAATATGCAGGCTTTTACAAGGAGGAGATCAAGCGAATCAGCCTGCTTGGAGACGGTAAAGATCTGAATTGGGCCCTTACCCGGGGAGGACTGGTGATTGATATGCCCGACGAAAAGCCCTGTGATCATGCCTACGTCATTAAAATAGAGCGTTATCACCATCCAAAGCTGAAGTAGAAGTTTTTTCATTCCATAAATTGGATCGCAGGTCCCCTTGTAGAGTATGCCTGGGGACCTGTGTTTATTGTCATAGGAAGATGAGAAATTTACTCTTGGTCAGAAATCTGATTCTATCGATGGTGCTTTTGACCTTGTATAGCTGTCAAAACACCAGAGAAGCTGTTCCTCCCAATGTTATATTCATTTTCACAGATGACCTTGGCTACGGGGACCTGAGCTGTTATAATACGGACTCGAAAATTCAGACTCCTAATATTGATATGCTTGCTTCTGAAGGAATGAGTTTCTCAGATGCACATACTTCCTCTGCAGTTTGCACTCCCTCCAGGTACAGTCTGCTTATGGGCAGGTATTGTTGGAGGACCGAACATAAAAGGGGGGTACAGGGAGGCTATGGACTTCCGATAATTACACCAGACAGGAAAACAATAGGGGATCTTTTCCAGATGAATGGATATAGAACCGCAGCCATTGGCAAATGGCATGTGGGGATGGAGTGGACCTTGAAGGACGGATTCGAAAGGGATGAACAGGATGAGGAAACCGTTGATCATTTGGCCCCCTTGAGGATCAGTCCGGTGGACCAGGGTTTTGACTACTTTTTCGGGACCTCAGGCTGTACCAGCGATGATTCTCCCTTCTGCTTTATCGAGAACAGGTCTGTGCTTGGAAATCCGCTTGTCGCCCTTGAAGGACTGAATGTTGTTGGAGATGGAAGCTATATCAAGGATGTCTTGATGACTAAGGACTGGGCCCATGAGAAGGCTGATACCATATTTACCAACCGGGCTATTGCTTTTATGCAACAGCAGGTGGAGGAAGAGACTCCGTTCTTTATCTACCTGGCACTTTCCCTTCCACACATACCCTGGGCACCAGCAGAATTTGTTAAAGGAACAACGGGCGCCGGCCCCAGGGGCGACCTGGTTGCCCTGGCCGACCATTGCGTGGGAGAGATCAAAAGGGCATTGCTACGCATGGGAATCAGGGAGCAAACCATGGTCATCTTTTCAAGTGATAACGGACCCAGGGAGGGTGAGAATGGCCACCTGTCGGCCGGCAATCTGAGGGGATTTAAAGGACAGATTTATGAAGGAGGACACCGCGTTCCCCTGATCATACGCTGGCCTGGTCATGTGACGCCCGGGTCTCTCAGTGATGAAACAGTCTGTATGACCGATTTCATGGCCACCTTTTCAGATATGCTGGGAGAAAGCCTTCCGGTAAATGCAGGAGAAGACAGCTACAGCCTTCTGCCAGTGCTGCTTCAAAAACCATATGATAAACCCCTTAGAGAATCCACAGTACACCATTCGGGGGCTGGGGCTTTTGCCATCAGAAAGGGCGACTGGAAAATGATTTTTGGGGAGGTGGAGCACGGCGAGATGCCGGGAGATCCTGCAAGCTGGGAGGAAAGCGGCTCCCTTTTCAATATGAAGGATGATCCTTATGAGACCCGGAACCTGTATGAA
>JAOZLK010000711.1 GCA_029934875.1 Bacteroidales bacterium
GATATGGATGGCATCTATGCCTACTACTTTAACCGTCTCCTGCAGAGAGCAGATCGTGTTGATCTCCTTTTTAACAGCACATCGGAGGGGGTTCGCACCGGTGAAATGAGTCGCTACCTGCATCAATTAATCTACAAGCGTGGACTTGAGATCATACGTCCCGGAGTGGAGGTGATGGCAAGGGAGCGCATACCTGTGGTGGTTAAGCATAGCCCCGACATTGATCAGAAGTTGAGTAATTACACAACTGAAAAAGACAGTAAGAAATTTCTGTCTCCCTCTGCCATCAATGCTTATATCGATTGTTCCTTAAAATTCTATCTGCGTTATCTTGCACGAATCGGGGAGCGCGATCAGGTGGAAGAGGAAATTGGACCTGCCGGATTCGGAACTGTTGTGCATGAAACAATCCGGATATTATACGAAGAGATATCAGTCCAGGGGAAGGCAGTGATTGATCGTGAATCGCTTATAGCTCTCAGGGCTTCTAAAAGATTAGAGGATGTGCTTACGCGGATCTTTATGGAGCATCATTATAGGGGACGAAGAAATGCTGTGCCGGAGGGCAGGAATATTATCATCCTGAAGGTGATGCTTGGCTACCTGAAAAAAATTATTGAAACCGATCTGAAGATTACACCCTTCAATCTGATCTCAGTAGAGCTTACCTACAGGAGGGAGCTTGAGATCGGCAGCGGAAATAAGAAAAGGGTGCTTAAAATTGGTGGGCTAATTGACAGGGTTGACCAGGTGGGAGATGTATTGAGGGTTATCGACTATAAAACTGGCAGTGCAAAGAGGGAATTCTCCAGTATTGATGCGCTCTTCAATGGCTCTCTTTCTCAAAGAAACGGGGCCGCCCTGCAGACCCTTCTCTATTCCTGGCTCGTTCTGGAAGAGCATCAGGGAAAGCAGGTCTCACCCGGTCTGTATATAATGAATTCCCTGTATGATGCTGATTTTGATCCAAGACTTGTTATGGGTACTTATCGTAACAGGGAGGTGATCGAGTCATTTTCCAAGCTGGAAGAACCTTATCTGCTTCGATTGAAGGAAGCCATGGAAAATTTATTCGATTCCGGAATGGATTTTATTCAAACCGAAAATGAAACCATCTGCCGTTATTGTGATTTTTCCAGTATTTGCAGTCGCCAGACCTTAGAGTAGTTTTTTTATATCTATAATTCACAAATCAGGAATTTAATGATACCCGTTCACAGAGAATACACGGTCGAGATTAAAAAGTTGAAGTTTGAATCCGATCATGGAATTCGCTATGCTCAAACCGCTTTAATTAATTTCAGAATCAGTGACAAGGTGCCGCCGCTGCTTGAATTAATGGGGCACATGGAGGAGAAGGAGATCTATAAGTGTATTGATAGGGGCGAAGCGGTGAACCTTGACCACTGCTATGTGGAAAAGTTCAGCCTGCGTGATTACAGGCTTTTGCGGAACCTGGATCCCAGGGAAAAAGTAGTCATCAAAGGATTTTCTGCAAAAAATGCGCTATTCGGGGGCGGGGCGAATCTTGATTTTTCCAATGCGGTGATCGAAGGAGATGAGTTTAGTCTGGAAGGCGCCTGGATTAGCAAAGGGAATGTAAGTTTTGAATCGTCTCGATTTAAGACTGTTCGTTCCATTTTTCACAATGCCCGTTTCCCCGAAGGCAACTTGAATTTTAAAAATGTAAGTTTTGAATCCCAGGAGATTTCTTTCAAGAATTGTCATTTTGGAGATGGTGAAAAGGATTTTCAATATCTGCATATTGAGAGGGGAGAACTCAGTTTTATCAATGCCGATTTCTCAGGGGGAAATGTGAACTTTATAAACTCAAAGTTTGGTAAGGGAGCTGTCACCTTTAAGGTTGCACGTTTTGGGCCCGGGAAGGTTGATTTTCATTTTGCTTCTTTCAAGAGTGTGGGAATTAGTTTTGAACGAACGGAGTTTGGGGATGGAATGGTTGATTTCCGAACGGTGGAATTTGGAACCGGCCGTGTGAATTTTAACCGTTCAGTTTTTGGTAAGGGCGATGTCAGTTTCGATGAATGCGCCATGGATTCAGGGAAATTCAGTTTCAAAAGGGCTAAATTCGGAGATGGAAATATCAGTTTTGAAGACCTGTTTTTTGAAAATATTGAGGCCAGTTTTGAAAGGACCATCTTTGGTATAGGAAAAGTGAGTTTCTATAAATCTGCTTTTTCCTCACTTTCTCTAAAGTTCTGTCATTTAAATGGACATGTTGATCTCAGGGTAGGTCAGAGCCAATCCATTGATCTTTCCAGTACCGTTGTTAGGGACATGATTGATATCAACCCCCATGAATTCAGATCCCAGGTGAATATGCTTTCCCTTGCTGGAATGCGTTTGATGGGAAGGGTATACATTGACTGGAATGTATCCGGGGTAAAACAAATGATTTATGCCCAGAAGGATAGCAGTCACCGGGTCAAAGCAGAACAGTTCAGAATCCTGAAGGAGAATTTTCAGAACCTGGGACATTATAGCGATGAGGATAAGGCCTATGTTGAGTTTAAAAGGAACGAATCAAAGGCTGAACTCAGCGATTCGGTCAGCTCTAACATGTGGAGAGGAATATATCAGTATCCCCTCTATTTATTTAAGCTCTTGCTATTTGATAAGGCAGGTCTCTATGCCACAAGTCCGGTGAGAGTTTTAATTAC
>JAOZLK010000147.1 GCA_029934875.1 Bacteroidales bacterium
AGTTTCCTTTATTACACCTGATACAATTTTCTTATTAATAAATATGGATTTGATAGAGCCACCTATCATAGTGCCAATACCAGCACTGGCCAGCAAGAGATGTCCATTGTTACTCAATGAGTTTAGTGCTTTCCTGAGAGGACTCTTGCCAATGGTATCAAAAACGACATCATATTTTTCTCCATTCCTGGTGAAGTCTTCCTGGGTGTAATCAATGACATGATCGGCTCCTAAAGACTTCATCAATTCAACATTGGCTGTGCTGCATACCGCAGTAATCTCTGCGCCATAGTTTTTTGCCAATTGAACTGCCATGGTACCTAAGGCTCCGGATGCTCCATAAATAAGTACTTTCTGGCCTTGTTGAATATTTGCTATTCGAAGAAAATGCATGGATGCAGTGGCGCCAAATGGAATAGAAGCAGCTTCTTCGTAAGTCATGTTACCTGGTTTCAGTGCCAATACAGCATCTTCCGGTACAGATACGTATTCTGCATGGGCACCAAAGTTCATTCCGCTTGATCCAAAAACCTGATCCCCTATTTTGTACTTAGATACAGATTTTCCTATGGCCTCGATTTCGCCAGCGAGCACCACCCCTAAAACAGACTTTCTTGGTCTTTTGAATCCGAATATCAATCGAATGATAAAAGGATCGGCTCTTCTCATCCTGGCATCGCCAGAGCTTACGGAACTTGCGTGTATTTTTATCAGGATTTCATTGTCCTTTGGGCTTGGCTTCTCAACTTCAATCATTTGAAGAAATTCAGGTGCTCCATACTTAGTTAGTTCAATTGCTTTCATGGTTTCTGCTTTTTTATGTGTGTTTGATTTTGATGTAAAGGTGAAGCATTCGGACGGAGCGGCCTTTCTGAATTCTAAGAAGGAAGTGCGGAATTATAATTCCGAACGAAGTTAGATCTTGGATAGGGGAATGGGAGGGAGGTGACTTTATCCTATTGTTTTAAGAACTGCCTGGGTGTCAGTCCGGTTTCTCTCTTGAAATAGGTGTTAAAGACAGTTTTAGAGTTAAAGCCACTTTCGTAGGCCAGGCCTTCAATGGTAATGTTCTGGTTTTCCTGGGCATTGGCATTGGACTTAAATGCTTCAACCCTGTATTGATTGATGAACTCATTGAAGTTAAGCCCGATACTGTTATTTAATAACCAGGAAAGATGGTTGGGGTGAATGTCAATTTGTCTGGCCAGATCGCGTAAGGAAAGATCAGGGTTCAAATAGGGTTTGTTCTCTGAAATATGTGCGATTAACCGGCTTGAATACTCAGAAGTTGTATGCGCATCGAGCAAGGCGGTTTTTGTTTTGACTGGCTCTTCAGCTGCATCTGTGCGATATATGCTAAGCTTTAAGGCTTCATACCTGGGATCATTTCTTATGGAAGCTACTACAGGGTCGGTGTATCTCAGAAGCAATAATGAAGACTTGTTTTCAATCGCCTGAATAACCCATTCAAATGCTTTGTCCTTATCCCCGCTCACAGCGCTCATCATAAAGAGGTAGGAATCTACAGTATAAGCAAAGGCTTCTTTTGACTGAGCGGTAAGTTTTTCTAAATATCTGGAGGCATTCGCGGCATCCTTCTTCAAAGAATACGCCAGGCCAATTGCACCTGTTTTTTCTCCCTCAATGACCACATCAGCAGGGATGGAATCAAAATAAGAGATCACTTCATCGAATTTGCCCAGTTTCAAAAGACACAGGGGTTTTATGGAATGAGCAGGGATGTTTTTGTCATTGGCGGACAAGCATATGTCGAGCAGTTCCAGGGACCTGTGAAAGTCTTCGATCATGTAATGGTAATAAGCTCTGAAAAAATGAGTCTCGTCCGAAAGAGGATTTAAACAATGTGCAATTTCAAGATGATCAAGTGACTTCTCCCTTTCTCCGGCAATAATGTATAAGAAGGAAAGGAATTGTTGAGCTTCAGCATTATTTGGATTTAATTCAACCGCTTTTTTCATTTCTCTAAGCGATTTGCCATAATCACATTCAATAAAAAAAGCTTGATTCGATAAGAGATAGTGAACCCCGGAGGATCGACTGTTTAACTCCAGAGCCTGATTGGTATATTTAATGGTCTTTCCCCAGGCTTCGTCAAAGGGCATAAATCCTGTGGTTCCCATAAAACTGTAACAATCGGCGAGTCCCACATGTGATTCGTTGTGATTTGGATCCAGTTCCAAAGCTTTTTCATACAAGGCGATGGCAGTCTTCACATCTTCAGGATTCCATTTATTCCTGAGAAATTTAGCCTTTAAGGAATATTCATAAGCAGCAATATTATCTGTCTGTTTTTCAACCAGGTGTTCCTGAATTTCAAGGTGTCCAAAATGTTCTCTTAATTTATCTGCTATGATCAGGCTTATCTCATCCTGTATTTCAAAAATATTTTCCAGCTCCCTGTCCCAGGTTTCTGACCAAAAATGAAAATCATCAGCTACATCAATCAACTGGGCTGTGATCCGCATCTGCTTACTGGCAAGACGAATGCTGCCTTCCAAAATGGTGGAAACATTGAGCTCATTCCCAATCTCAGTAATCGGTATGTTCCTGTTCTTGAAGTGGAAAGAGGAGGTGCGGGATGTTACTTTTAAATTGCCAATTTGAGCTAAGGCGTTGATGATTTCTTCCGTTATGCCATCACTAAAATATTCATTCTCTTCACTGGCACTCATATTTACAAAAGGGAGCACCGCGATAGTTTTATCCTTCAGATCTACTTCCTTATTGGATTCTCTATTAGGTTTTGCATACATTCAGTCGTATTCTATCTGGAAAACAATATTATACAGCAATTGTTCCATGCAAACTTGTAGGGCGAGGGATTTGGAATAATTTATTGATTTCCTTGACGGATTTTGTACTTGTGAGTATAATACCATATGGTATAATAACGATTGGTATATAATTAAATAAAAGGGATTGATTACTTTATACATCTTTTAAAAGAATAGTAATCTATGAAAAGAATAATTTATCTATTGGCAATCCTTGCTATTGTGGCTTTGCTCGGATGTAATACAAACTCCAATCAGAATAACAAAAAACCCAACATCATACTTATAATGGCCGATGATATGGGGTTTTCAGACCTGGGCTTTATGGGATCCGGAATTCAAACTCCAAACATCGACAGGCTGGCGGAGAATGGATTATTTTTCAATCATTTTTATAATACGGGAAGATGTTGTCCTACCCGGGCTTCATTACTAAGTGGTCAGTATGCTCATAATACTGGTTTAGGCTGGATGACAGTATCCAACCTTGGTCAGCCTGGATACACCGGGGATATGAATATGCAGAGTATTACAATTGCACAGGCATTAAAACCTGCAGGTTATTCGACCTATATGACCGGGAAACTGCACATTATGTACGATAAATTTATGGAGGCCGATGGACCGAAACACAACTGGCCATTGCAACGTGGCTTTGATAAATACTATGGTCATCTTGCAGGTGGAGGAGGGTACTTCAATCCATCAACAATGACTTACAATAATGAGCGTATTGAAATTTCAGAGGGATTCTATCTTACACAGGCAGTGACAGATTCCACAGTCAGCTTCATTCAGCAGCATCTGGATAATATGAAAGATGATCCTTTCTTTTTTTATGTGGCTTACTATGCTCCTCACCGCCCCTTACATGCATTGCAGTCCGATGTAGCTAAATATCGGGGAGCATTCCTGGATGGATGGGACCATCAGAGAGAAAAGCGTTATCAAGCACTGATAGATAATGGAATTATTGATCCTTCCTGGAATCTTACAACACGAGAAGAGAAGGTTCAGGAATGGAATAGCCTGGATGAGGAAGAGAAAAAAGTCTGGGATGCTTTGATGGCTGCTTATGCTGGACAAATTGACAGAATGGATCAGGGGATTGGAGAAATAATCTCGGTACTGGAAAAAAATGGTGAGCTGGAAAACACCCTGATTATCTTTTTGTCTGATAATGGTGGATGTGCTGAGCCACAGGGGGAAAAACTTTCTGTTGATGAGATTGATCAGGTGGGGAATGAAGATCCGGCGCAAAGTTACCGTATACAATGGGCCAATGTTAGCAATACACCATTCAGGGAGTACAAACATTATACTCACGAAGGAGGAATTGCAACGCCATTAATTATGCACTGGCCTGAAGAAATATACAGGCAGGGTGAAATAACTGCCCAGGTAGGTCACGTAATTGACATTATGCCCACCATCCTTGATGTCGCTGGTGCGAAGTATCCTGAAGAAATGAATGGAAACATAATAAATCCTGTACAGGGCAAAAGTTTGCTTCAATCAGTAATGGGAAAAGAGTTTGAAAGAGAAGCGCTTTTTTTCGAGCATCATGCAAATCGGGCCGTAATCCTTGGTGACTGGAAATTGGTTTCAGAAGGAAACAACAAAGAGCCATACCTTGGAAACTGGGAATTATACAACTTAAAAGATGACAGAACCGAAACAAATAATCTTAGCGATAGGAGTCCCGACAAAGCACAGGAGCTGAAAGAACTCTGGGATCGGTGGGCAACAGAGAATAATGTCTATCCTCTTGATGGTCGTGGTTGGAATGAAAAGATCAGGTCAGATGTGACTAAAACCAATGTAGAATGAGATGCTGCCATTTGGTCTGTCTGAGCTATCAACTGAATTAATTATATCTTACGGCGTCAAATTAAATCTGTTGATTCTCTTCGTCCATATCGAAAAAACTGCTGGTTCCACGTTTATATTTATCCTGAGAAACAGTTTTGGAATTCATCATGTTGATTCCCTGAAGATTAGAAATAGGTTCTTTACCATTCAAAATCTGCAATTTGCCAGTAAGGTATTTCCAACGATACATGCTATCTCCGGGCATAATATTGCAGAACCGACCAGGCATCTGAAGGGTGTAGATGCTTTTCTGGCTACGTTTTTACGAGATCCGGTAAATCGGTGTGCCTCTCATTACCAGGATCAAGTGTTAAGAGTAAATCTGAAGTTGTCTTTTGCTGAATGGATTCTTGATGAAAGATATCAAAACCTGATGGTCAAACGTATAGCTGGTGAACCGGATCTTGCCAAAGCAAAGGACCTTTTATTGAACCAATACGATTTTGTTGGGATTACAGAACATTTTGATGATTCTCTCAGGTTATTAAATATTGTTTCTCCCTATCCATTGCGATATGGTTATATGAGGAAAGTGGTAGCAAGCGAGAATTCTATTAAGCAAGATTTACTGGGGAATGCTCAAACCAGGGAGTTGCTCATCAGATATAATGATCTGGATCAGAAACTATATGATTTTGCACTGAATGAGATCTTTTATCCTTTGATTGAAGAAAATCAATCGCAACTGGAAAAGATAGACTTACCGGGTGAAGTATACCGGAATCAACGGAGATGGTCCTACCAGTTGAGTACTGGTTATAATAAGTTTATATTCAGGCCTTTGGTAAAATTGATGAAGGCTAGATAGTCGGCCAGAGTATCACCACGAAATCTAATTCAATCAGACAAATTTGTGAACATTCCTTTATATGCAATTGAGATTCTTGTATATCTTTCTTTAAGTACTTCCTTATAGGCATCTTTCATTTCAGGAGATAAACATGAATTATCAATCAATATCATGGCTACAGGTTTGTTACTAAAAAAGCGTTTAAAAACTCTATCTATCTGTTTGCCTGTCAAGCCAATTGATTTTCCAAATTGTTTAAAATCCTCAAGTCTTAATTTCTTCTTTTTGCCCTCCATTGTCAGTGCAAGTTCTTCTTTATCACCAGGATTGATGATTGTCACATTCAACAAGTCATATGCCGGAGCCAGTACCCATCCTGACACGGATTCTATCATCGAAAAGTTTTTGAGGTGCATATCATTATTGCCCGTCAGGAAATTAAAAAGAGCCATTTCAAAGAAAAATAATCGATCTAAAAGTGTATTGTCAGAATAACTTCCTATAGCCTTCCCAACTTTTTCCATTGAACTCTTATACTTATCAAATGCCTCAGTTATCTGAAACATATCAATCATATGGATTTTCTCTCCGGTTTCTTTTCGGTCAACTCGTTTGGTTATATATGCAAGTTCTCCGGATGCTAATTTTATTAAACTTGAAGGAACCACTCTTATTCCAAAAGCTTCCGCAATTCGCATTGTCACATGTTCATTTTGAGGCATCTCAGGATAATCATCTGATGGAGGTTTAAAAATATATCCTCCACCCAATACACCAACAACTGTTAATCTACTTTCAGATGTTTCGCGTGTTTCTTTAACCAAGGACATCGACAACTTAGCCTGTACACCAGGAACTGAAACACTCCGTTCAACAACATCCTTAGCCAGCTCAGCCATCTGATCAATAGTATAAGGCATTTTAGGAGGTTTCTTTAAACCAAAAAAGGACATACTACATTTCTCATGGAAATCAGTATCATCATCCACTGGCCTGTAACAATATAAACACTTATTCATCCTCATTTGATATTGGTATAACACTAATTGCTCCAATACAGTTTTGACAACATGCCAGCAATAAACCCATTCGGTCATTCGGATTAATCTTCCAGCTTTTTGATGCAATATCCAGAAGCCAACCTTCAGGTATAAGTCCTTCAAAGAAGGGGAACAATCTTTTTTCTATGTATGCTTTGTTGGAAACCGGCATAGTAAAAGTAATAAACTCTCCAGGGTGATTCTTGATATACTGATCGTCATATTCAAATGCATACTCACCCTCATTGGTCTCCGTTAGCTTACCAGCTAATACTTCCTTATAGTAGATATTCGCGCTTCTCATTCAGACAGTTCTTTACTGTTTACAGGTGCTAACTCGTGTCCAAACATTCGTAAAACTAAATTCACCTTATCAAGATTCATATTGCTTTTCCCCTGCTCAATCTTTCTCACAACGGTTAGTGCCACTCCAGAGCGCTCAGCAAATTCTTCCTGGGTAAGATTAACTTCTTTCCTGCGTTCTTTTACAAATTCAGATAGGCTTTTCATTATATGTATTTGGATATAATATTTTACAAATGTATAAAAATATATGTAAAAGCATATAAAAAAGAGGAAATATGCAATATTATATTTGATTACATATAAAAATATACTCAGGTAGCGATATAGGTGAACTTTTAGCTCGGCGAAGCAAATATCGAACTTCGATTTGTTGAATGATGCTTCAGAAATCATAGGATATGTTACCTTTTGATAAGATTTAAATTTAACTAGCAATGAAACCTTTTACTTTTATATTCATTTCGCTCATCATTTTACTGGGAGCATGTGGAAAAAAATATACACAGCGAATTGACCTGTCCGGCGAGTGGACATTTCAAATAGATTCATTGGACCGTGGAATAGTTGAAGAATGGTATAGTAAAAATTTACCTGAAACAGTTATTCTACCTGGCTCAATGCATGGAAATGGCAAAGGAAAGCCGGTGGGCTTTGATACTGAATGGGTGGGTAACCAAAGAAATCCATCATGGTTTGAAGATGAAAACTATAAGCCATATTTAGATAAGGATGAATTCCTTTTTCCTTATTGGCTAATCCCCGATAAACATTACTATGGGGCTGCATGGTATCAAAAAACTGTGGAGGTACCATTTTCCTGGAAAGGAGGCAATATTGAGCTATTTCTGGAACGATGCCATTGGGAAACACAGGTTTGGGTTGATGGAAAAAAAGCAGGAATGCAAAACAGCCTTGGGACAGCTCATCGTTATGACCTTAGTCAATTATTAACTCCGGGGAAACACAAAATAACGGTATGTGTGGACAACAGGGTCAAGGATTTGGATGTTGGTCCTGATTCTCACAGTGTATCAGACCATACGCAAAGCAACTGGAATGGTATAGTCGGACAAATTAGCCTGATTAGAAAAACCGCCGTCTGCATTGAAAATATCCAGGTCTATCCTGATGTGAAGAATAACATTGCACTGGTAAAGATTGAATTCAAGAATTCCACAATAGAAAAACATTCAGCAAAAATCTCTGTAAGAGCTGTAAGTATTAATACAGAAGTAGCAAGCAATGCAGCTACAATAAGTAAAGTATTTGAAGTAGGTACAGAAGGGAAGGAGTTAATACTTGAATACCCAATGGGAGATGATGTCCTCTTGTGGGATGAGTTCAATCCAAATTTGTACAGATTGCAGCTTAAGGTGCAGACAAAAGCCGGGACTGATGAAGATCAGGTGCAATTTGGGATGCGGGAATTTAAGGCAAAGGGGACTCAGTTTGACATAAACGGGCATCCTGTATATTTACGAGGGACGCTGGAATGTGCCATTTTTCCAAAAACAGGCTATCCGCCAACCGATGTGGAGGAGTGGAAACGAATTATAAAAGTATGCCAGGCACATGGATTAAACCACATACGTTTTCACTCATGGTGCCCTCCCAAAGCTGCATTTTTAGCGGCTGATGAATTGGGGTTTTATTACCAGGTTGAATGCTCTTCATGGGCAAACTCCACCAGTTCTCTTGGTGATGATAAGCCTATCGACAGGTGGCTTTACCTGGAAAGTGAACGTATGATAGAGGAGTATGGGAACCATCCATCATTTTGCCTGATGGCTTATGGAAATGAACCAAAGGGCCAAAATCAAAAGGAATACCTGGGCAACTTTGTCAAGCACTGGAAAAAGAAAGATAAGCGGAGGGTTTATACCGGTGGTGCAGGTTGGCCCGTAATTGAAGAGAATGACTACCACAATCTTCCTCAGCCCCGTATCCAGGGATGGGGAGAAGAATTGCAAAGTATTATCAATTCGCAGGCTCCAAGAACAAATTACGACTGGTCAGACAAGCTGGGGGAAAATGACAGGCCTGTTGTTAGTCATGAAATCGGGCT
>JAOZLK010000712.1 GCA_029934875.1 Bacteroidales bacterium
TGTCCTTCAAGTAGAGAGGTTTTTCCCGATTCATTCTGGCCAATAAGGCTGGTAATATTGTCATGCGCCAGCTGTTGCCATCCTGTATCAACAATGGATCTGAAGTTCTGAATCCGAAATCCTATTAATTGCATGATGATAAGATTAGACAAATTTAATTCCAAAAATCAGGATATCGTCGATCTGGGCTCCATCGCCTTTCCATGAGGTGATTGTTTCCTCGAGCACCTTATTCTGCTCTTCCATGCTGTTCTCAGAAATCTCCATTAACAGCTCTTTCATGGGACCATACTTGAATTTTTTATCCAAAGGTCCACCAAACTGATCCGCATATCCATCAGAAAATATGTATACGGTATCTCCTGGTTTTAGTTGCAGGGAATGGTTGTTAAAGGACTCCTCCTCTATGGCATTAATACCCACAGGCATTTTATCAGCCTTAATTTCAGTGAGCACCTTTTTGCGAATATGGTAAAGGGGGTTGTTGGCCCCTGAATACTGTAATTCACAGGTTTCGGTGTTGTATACAAGTAGTGCCATATCCATGGCGTCTTTGTTTTCCAATTCCTCACCTCGTTGGTGAAGGGCATTCATAACCCTTTCCCTGAGTAAGTTGAGGATGCTGGCGGGCTTACATGGCCCCTTTGCACTCAGGATTTCGTTCAGGAAAGAGACTCCCATAATGCTTAGCAAGGCACCAGGTACACCATGACCCGTGCAATCTCCGGCAGCAACAATAATCAGCTCATCTTTTCTGGTGCAGTAGTAGAAATCCCCGCTGACAATCTCCCTTGGTTTGAACAAGAGGAAGTAGTCGAACAGGATATTCCGAAGGTAGCGCTGATCAGGCAGAATAGCCTTTTGAATAAAACTTGCGTATTTAAGGCTGGACATCAGCTCCTTTCGCTGCTCCAGTAATTTTTCCCTTGTCAGGTTTTTCTCTTTCACTGTGGATTAATTCTAAGTCCCATAACCAGGATATCATCAATCTGACTGATCTCACCCATCCAATCAAGTAATACCTCTTCAAGGGCTGCACCCTGCTCCTTCAAGGGAATGGTTTGCATATTCAGCAACAACTTTTTGAAGTTTTTGGACATAAACTTTTTTCCCTTTGGCCCCCCAAACTGATCCAGGAATCCGTCTGAGAACATATAGATGTTATATCCTTCATTTTTAAAGGTGGTAGCAGAGAAGTTTGCGCTTTTTTCAGATATTCCAATGGGTATCTGGTCTGCCTTTATCTGGATGAGTAGATTTTTTTCATCATATGTGGAGCCCCTGGGCAAGTCCAGGTCTTCTCCATTCTTAATCTTCGTTTTTTCGCTCTGTTTTAATCTCCTTACCAGGTACAGGGGATTGTAAGCACCTGAATACTGGAAGGTATTATTCTTCATATCAACGGAGATCATGGCAAGGTCCATTCCATCCATAACGATATCCTGCTTAGCGGCTCCCGATTGCTCAAGGGAATGGATCACATGTTCCCGAAGCGACTCCATGACCTCATCGGTACTGGTAATTTCGGATTTGATCACAATCTCATCCAGGAAGGTTATACCCAGCATACTCATGAAGGCTCCGGGTACACCATGACCGGTGCAGTCGGCAACAACTATCAATATTTTATCATTTTTGACTCCTATCCAGTAGAAGTCACCACTTACAATATCCCTGGGTCTGAAAAGGATGAAATGGTCGATATTCCGCTCCTCAATTAGCTTTTGAGAAGGAAGCAGGGCACGCTGAATCCTGCTGGCATACTCAATGCTGTCGGTAAGCTCCTCTTTCTGTTTCCGGATCTCTGCAGTACGCTCCTCAATGACCCCTTCCAACCTCAGGTTTTCCATGGTAAGTCGTTTCGTATAGAGCCTGACAAGCAGATATACCAGTAAGCCTGAGAGCAGGAAATAGCCAATGATTGCAGCGAAAGTGGCATGCCATGGTCTGGTTATTACAAAGTCGTAGCCAGCTTTCTCACTCTCCATGCCATACACATTTCTGGCTTTGAGATACAAGGTGTACTTCCCGTACCTGAGATTGGTAAACTCCTTGAAAGTAAGGCTCTGCCATCCCGACCACTCTTTGCTGAAACCATCCAGGAAGTAGCTGAATTCCACGCGGTCTTCCTGCTCGAAAAAGGGAGCCGACCAGTGAAATTCAATATTATTATACCTGTATTTTATGTAGGGCCTGTAGTTTTCGTTCCGGGATTCCTCTATGCTAAATCCTCCATTATAGAGCAGCGAGTCGTTGGAGATGATCACCTTCCGGATCAGGGCATGGAAAGGCAAGGTGTCTTTTCGTGAGAATGTTTTATCAAAGTGGTAGAGTTCGTCAGATTTAGAGAACCAAACCCCTGATTCAGCCTCACTGAAAAACAGGTCTGCAGAGGCTGCAGAAGGGAGACGCTGGAAGGGTTTGTCAAAAATCATCTCCAGGTGCTCATCGGTATTTCTGACCACCATTTCGGTCCATCCTGAATGCTCATTTTCAAAAGAGAACCAGTAGTCCCCATCCCTGTCACTGTGAAAGGTACGAATGATATTGGCGCCGGCGGGTAGCACACTGTTGAAAAGCGAATCCGGGATAAATCTCTCCTGAAAGTAGTTAAAACGGTAGAAGCCATTCCTTGTCCCAACCATTAAATTTTTAGTTTCAGGCTTCAGGAAAA
>JAOZLK010000713.1:0-1141 GCA_029934875.1 Bacteroidales bacterium
TGGATGATGTTCCAATATTTATGGCAGTTAAGCTGACTGTAAGCGTTTCACCCGGATCCATCTGTGTTTCTATCTCGGGAGTTTCGAATGTGGCATTATCAATCTCCACCTCGTCGGTTTCGAGCCTGTAAATGGAAATGTCGTCGAAATAGTTTACTATATCGCCCGTCTCCCCCGCATGATTATAGACTACAACAATCCTGTCTATGGTATCCCTGCTTAAAGCCGTAGTATCCAACCATTCCCCAATTCTACAAATGGTTTTTGTCCACTCATTTGCTGCCCCTCTTCCAGCGGATGGAAGCATGGATTCACCATTGATATCTTCAGCACCGGCACTGCTCAACGTGCTTCCATCTGTCAATACAAGCTCAATGGAAGCATACCTGGATAACTCATTGCTGGGATAGGAAAAAAACATAAGTTTCGAATCCTCAAAGACAGGAATATCCACATCAAACACCTTCATGGCTGCATGGGATTCAGAGGCAGAGTTATCCACTCCTTCAAATTTCAACGAATATTTGCCCATATGTGGATTCTCTGCAACATGCCCACATTTTACTGCATCCACATTTACCACACCCAAAGCATCCGGCGTATCTTTCCAATCGGGCAAAGCATCATAACCAGGCTCATAGCTGGTTCTGAAATAGATGGGACCTTCGGAAAATGGAATCGTTACGTGGGAGCTGACAGGGTCTTCACCTTTCAATACCCTCGTGGCTTTTCCCACCAGGCGGAGATAAAAATCGGAGGAAATATAGGTACCATCCGCACTGGATGTAAGAAAATACTGGTCAGTGGGGATACCCAGGTAAGAATCTGCCATCTTCATGATGTTAGTCCCTTCGTCGTATTCATCAAACATGGCCACATACATACTTGGAATGTTTAAATCAACAATATTCTCTACCTGGGCCCATAAAAACTCTCCCTTGTGCCGGGGATATGAATTGGCATCTCCTCCGTTCCAGTTGGACCAGGCAAAACCGGAAAATACAACCGGCTGGTAGTCAATACCCAGCTCAGCACATTTTGCTTTATCTGGCACCAGGAATTCACTTTTCCAATTATCAGCACCCTCTACATGCCTGTACCTGCCAGGGGTCCAGGGTGAAATCATGTCCAGCGAGGCAAA
>JAOZLK010000713.1:1151-2662 GCA_029934875.1 Bacteroidales bacterium
ACAAATACATCCTCATAACCCAGGGCCACATCACCTTCGCCATTGGTCAGTCTCCACCTGGAAGGAACCCCGCCAATTACATAATAACCTTTGGCATGCAACCAATCGATGATGGTCTGACTGTTGGCACTGTAACCTGTTCCGTCCCGGTGGTCGAAACCAATACCCCATAAACAAATGACCGGCTTCCCATCCTCCTGCGCATAATTAGGAGAATCCATGAATTTTATATCATTCTCCATGTGCTCCATATCCGATTGAAATCCCGCCACATCATCCGGACTCATATCATACATCAGGTAGTAGAGCCTGCCATACTTTTCAGAGGCTCTTTTCAACCTAACCGAAACACTGTCGCGATTTGCCCTGATGCTGGAGCTTGATAAAACAGGCCCCAGGAATCGCTGCAAAGCCACCCCATCTATACCATACTCTTGCATCCAGGAGCAATGTACATCGATCACATTTTCCGTGTATGACGAAAACAACTTTGCGGCTTGACCATCAGCCAGGGCGGAAAATCCAGATTGGAAAAGGCTGGAGGCCGCATAATCACTTACATCGGGATATACTTCGAAAGTTAAACTTCCCGGACTCGGAGGATCTCCGCCCCAATGTACCCATGAGTCCCTGGGGGAACCATCCCCTTTGCAATTAAACCATCCCTGGTAACCACAGAATATTTTCCCAACAACTGATCTGTCAGCAGGCTGACTATATCCGATGAAAGAATGCAGTATAAAAAACGAGAGTAGTAATGTGAAAATTCTTGATTTCATGATCATCCTGCCTTAGAGTTTTATGAATTTTTTAGTAATTGCCTGTCCATCTACATCTATTCTAAGCATATACACGCCTTTATCAAGGGCTCTTGAGTCATCGGACAGTCTGGAATTAATACTCGATAATTGACCCTCATATTTGTAGAGCGTTTTACCCGACATATCAACCAGCTGTACACTAACAGAATGTCCTCCCAGGGCCGTAGAGCTGATCTTTACATGATCTGAACTTGGGTTTGGATAGAGTACAAATGAAAGGTCCTGGGCGAAGATGGCAGCTGCAGACAGCGTAGTGGTCACATTCACCTCCATTACTTTTTCAAAGCTTTCATAGGTATCGTCAGTACTTGCAATTCTTAAGGAGAAGGTGTTTTGGGTCTGGTAGTCAAATACCTCCTTGCTCATGAGAAAGCTGTTGAAAATTGAGAATTTTGCATTGTCCTGGTCTCCCTCACCTGACACCAGTGCATATTTAAAGGAATCGCTGTCGGGATCCTCGCTGTTCAGAATACCTACAATGGTTCCAATCGCCTGGCCTTCCGGAATCAGGTTATTCGTGAGTGTGATATCTGTGGGTGCCTGTATGTTACAATTTCCCATATTCAGCCATTTACTATCCATCCATGCCAGCCGTGCAATCAACCATGATTTCAGCTTATCTATCTCTCCCTCGAAGGTTTCCGGATATGGCTCTATGGATGGCCAGACATAGTTCCCAAGCGTGGGGAA
>JAOZLK010000714.1 GCA_029934875.1 Bacteroidales bacterium
TCCACTTTTTATCTGTTCGATAAACAAAGGGATCACTGAACCCCTGGAGGCCATTACATTTCCATACCGTGTTCCACAGAACATACTGCCGGAACCATTCAGGTTCCTCGACCTGGCAATCATCACCTTCTCCATCATGGCCTTGGAGAGCCCCATGGCATTGATGGGATAAACAGCTTTGTCGGTACTGAGTACCACGAGCTTCTGAACTCCATATCTTTCTGCTGCAATCATTACGTTTTCCGGCCCCAAAATATTGGTTTTAACTGCTTCAATTGGGAAAAACTCACAAGAAGGTACTTGTTTCAATGCAGCAGCATGAAAAATATAGTCCACCCCATTTACCACCTGGTCAACCGCCACCGGATCGCGAACATCTCCTATGTAAAATTTCACAACAGGATCATTCAGACGCTTGCGCATATCATCCTGCTTCTTCTCGTCGCGGCTAAAAATCCGGATTTCCTTTAAACCCTCGTTTAATAAGCCCTTTAAAACAGCATTACCAAAAGAACCTGTTCCTCCGGTGATAAGCAGTGTCTTATTTTTAAATTCATTCATTTCAATTACAAGCCTTAGTCTGCTAAAGATAATTGATTTTTTAACAACAAAACGCCATGTTAAGGGTGTTGATTACTTCAATAATAAATTCAAATCAATAGCATCCTGTTTGCTTATATTTAAGCTAATTTTGAAGTCAAACCTAAAACTGAAGGAGGAAGAGCGTTGGATTCCGTGCAGAAAGGAACAGGCCCCAAATGGTATGCGGTTTATACTCGTCCAAGATTTGAAAAACAGGTGGGTGAGAGACTGATGGAAGAGGGTATTGAAGCCTATGTTCCCCTGATTAAAACCATGCGACAGTGGTCGGATCGTAAAAAGATGGTGGAATTGCCCCTCTTCAGCTCCTACGTTTTTGTAAATATCGAGCGTAAGCATTACGACAAAGTCCTTCAAGCCTTTGGTGTAGTCAAATACATTTCATTCGAAGGCAAAGCCGCCACCATTCCACCAGAGCAGATCGACCAGCTGAAGATCATTGTAAACAGTGACGAGAAGATTGAAACCACCTGGGAGAAAAGGCGAAAAGGAGACCGGGTGAGGGTTACTTCAGGAAGCCTGAAAGGTCTTATTGGGGAACTCATCACCGATGGAGGCAGAAAAAAAGTATTGGTCAGGATTGATAGCATCGATCAAAATCTGACCGTAGAAGTGCATGCATCCTTGATTGAAAAGATAAAGGAAGAAAATAAGTAATTGGGTAAATAGGTAAGTACAATCCTTACTCACTTACCCACTTTCATACTTACACGACGTAGTCGTCCATTGTGACTGACGGGGCGAAGCCGTGAATAAACAGAACCAAACCAGTCAATTAATCAAATCAAAATAACATGTCAAAAGTCGCATTAATAACAGGTATTACCGGACAAGACGGTGCTTATATGTCCGAACTCTTACTGAAAAAAGGATATATCGTACATGGTATAAAGCGTAGGGCATCGAGCTTCAACACCGAACGGATCGACCACCTCTATCAGGATCCGCATGTTGATAACCGCAACCTGATTCTCCATTATGGAGACCTTACCGACTCAATGAACCTGACCAAGATCATCCAGGACACCCAGCCCGATGAAATCTATAACCTGGGGGCCATGAGCCATGTGAAGGTAAGTTTCGACTCCCCTGAATACGTTGCCAACGCCGACGGTATTGGGACCCTCCGGATACTGGAAGCTGTAAGACTTCTTGGATTGATTGAAAAAACCCGCATCTACCAGGCCAGTACATCCGAACTTTATGGACTTGTTCAACAAGTGCCTCAGTATGAAAAGACACCTTTCTACCCAAGAAGCCCCTATGGTGTAGCCAAGTTATATGCTTACTGGATTACGATCAACTACCGGGAGGCTTACGGCATGCATGCCAGCAACGGAATCCTCTTCAACCACGAAAGTCCCATCAGGGGTGAAACTTTTGTAACCAGGAAAATCACCAGGGCCACGGCCCGAATTGCACTGGGCATGCAGGATCAATTATTTGTGGGTAACATGAACGCCAAAAGGGACTGGGGTCATGCCAAAGACTATGTGGAAGCCATGTACCTGATTCTTCAGCAGGATGAACCGGACGACTATGTTATTGCTACAGGAATTACAACTGAGGTAAGAGAGTTTATCAATCGTTCCTTCAAGGAGGTTGGTCTGACACTTAAATTCATTGGTGAAAAAGAGAATGAGATTGCCACAATTGAATCAGTGGATGAAGGTGTTTTCATCCAAAGGGTTGGGGAAGCCCACCTACCTGGTGTAAAAAAGATGATCACAGAGGAAACTGTTGTGGTTGCCGTGGATCCCGCTTACTATCGCCCAACCGAGGTTGAATTGCTGATCGGTAACGCAGCCAAAGCCCGCAAGAAACTGGGATGGGAACCAAAATACGACCTCGCCAGACTCATCGAGGACATGATGCAATCAGACGTTCACCTGATGAAGAAAGAGAATTACCTGAAGGAAGGTGGATACGAAACACTGAATTATTTCGAATAGGGTCCATATAAGGCTATTAAAACGCTACTGCATCATTTGTCATTCTCAACTTAAATAGTCTAAGGATGCTTATTTGTAACGTGCGTATTTTGCTTCGCAAAAAAATGA
>JAOZLK010000148.1 GCA_029934875.1 Bacteroidales bacterium
TCACACCGAACGATTCCTGGGTAAAAGGAACATGTTTGAAAAGCCTGAAACCTTCCAGCACATGGTCGACCAGATCTACATCGCCCTCTACGATAAAAAATAGCCCCAGATCTCTCTACAACACTTAGCCTTTTTCAATGCAGCCGTAAGCTGTATAAATCGGATGCTTCTATGTTAGGTACACCCGTGCAGAAGCCTCTAAATATTTGCTTGCAAAGATTTTCAGCGATGCACGGGTGTACCTAACGAGAAAGAGGCCGTATCATTTGATACAGCCTCTTCGGTTCTATTAAAACAGGTGGCTACTATCTTTGCCTTCCCTGCTTTCTGTATTCTTTCCTGGCCGAGTAGTTGATAATCAGTGCACGTGCCCTTCTGAGCGCCTGCTTTACATCATCCACTTTACCCATGGGAATATTCTCATCAATCCTCAGTGACATGATCATCTTTTTCTTATCAATCTCGGGTAGTTTTTCCCTTTCAAAAAGAACGAAATCCTGTACCGATTCATAGGGGATACCCTCTTCATTCACCAGCTTGTCGTTAAGCTGAATAAGGGGTTCGGTTCCATACATCATGGCCACGTGTGCAACGGGGCGTCCGACGTAGATATAGCTTACCAGAGATTTTTTCTCCAACTTCTTTACCTCGGTAGCTTCAGGCACTTTAACCTGAACCTGAACCTCGGTTTCCCTCATTGTTGTCGACACCATGAAAAAGAATAAAAGCATGAAAACAATGTCAGGTAGTGAGGCCGTATTGATGCTTACGCCTTCTTTCCCTTTTTTTCTTCTGAATTTAGCCATTATCTGTCGATGTTTTTTGGGTCTGATTCGGAAATATTCATCTTATAGATCTTCCGGATTCCATTATGAATCTCCTCTTCATTAGGACTGGTTGTATTCAAATCTGCGTAGTCTTTCTCAAAGTAAAGATTACAGAATTCATTACGTAGTTGATTTACAGCGGCGACCAGTTCGTTCTGTACCTGCACGTACTTCCCATAAGTGGTGGAGCGGTCATTTTGAAGTGAGATTACACCCTTGGATACCTTTCCCCTCCAGACTCCGTCCGGAGGTAGCAGTGAAGAGCTTCCCGGGGGAAATTGTATCTCCACATCCTCTCTCTCGGGAAGGTTTACATCATTGGCGGGATTGGTAAAGAAATGAATGGTTTTGTCTTTTAAATCAAGCCGGTCCATTTCCGCTCCTCCCACCATCAGGCGGTCGCTTCGGTTAAGGAGCACAACAAGCACATTTCGTTTGTTTACCTTTACTTCAACCTTTTCCTCTTCCTCCGGTTCGGGAGGAAGAAGTCTGGTGATCCCTGTATCAATATCCATGGTGGTGGTAACAAGGAAGAAAATCAGAAGGAGAAAGGCGATATCCGCCAGTGATCCTCCATTGACTTCCGGTGTTTCTCTTGCCATTGGTTATGTTTTTCTAAGTTTTTATTTAAATGCCTTTGAAACAATGGCATAAAGAATGGACGCAAGCGCCATCCCAAAAAGTATGTATGTCACAAAAAGAACTGTGTCTACCATCTTCAGAGTGCCTGGATCACTATTTCCTGTGCCGGTATACCCTATAATATCAATAGGTGTTCCGGAGGCCAGAAAATATGATATAAGCACCAGAACGGCAGCTCCTACAAGCACAAGTGCAAGTCTGATCAGTCCTTTTGGATTAGCTAAGATAGAAATTAATGGGAAGACAATCGCGGCTATTGCTGTAAGCAGGATCAGTATATAGGCCCATACAAGTGCAATATCAACACGACTCCATACCAGTAATTCCCAGCCTGAGAGCACCTCCGAAGCAGATTTTGGCTCTGGAGGGGGTGCCATTGGTATAGCTGGAGCGGCAACTTCTGCCACTGTTGTATCCTCGATAGCAGTACCATCCTCAGCAACTGCAGTGGTGTCGACCGTTGGCAAAGGAGCCAGGGGTGTAAGGTCCACAGGATTCGCCGCTTCCTGAACGCGATACTCCATGCCGTCAATATCAACGGTTTTTGGGCTCACGTAGAAGAACAGAACCACTACAAGAGAAATTCCTGCTAAGATGAATAATATGATTCTAGTTATTTTTGAAAAAGCCATGGCTTCTTATTTTTTTGAATTATGTTTTACCAGCATGTCTACAAGGGAAATGGAAGCATCTTCCATTTTGTTTACGATGTTGTCAATCTGAGACACGAGATAATTGTAGAAAATCTGGAGAATGATGGCCACCATCAGACCTGTTACAGTAGTGATAAGGGCAATCTTGATACCTCCTGCCACAACAGTTGGGGAGATATCTCCTGCTGTTTGAATGTCGTCAAATGCAGAGATCATTCCAATTACAGTACCCATGAAACCAAGCATAGGAGCAATGGCGATGAAA
Source organism: Bacteroidales bacterium (assembly GCA_029934875.1). GTDB lineage: Bacteria > Bacteroidota > Bacteroidia > Bacteroidales. The sequence continues at coordinate 2,388 of JAOZLK010000148.1, forward strand.
AGTCCGATCCACGAGAGGTTTTTCTCCAGAAGACCCATCTGTACACTACCATAGGATACAACCGATTTCTCAACCACATCAATGCCTTCATCGGCCCGGTCAAGCCCCTGGTAGAATATACTGGCTACCGGCCCTCGGGTATTGCGGCAAAGTTCTTTGGCTGCCTCAACTCCACCATCGCTAAGGGCGGCTTCAACGTCGTCGAGAAGCTTTGTGGTGTTGGTGGATGCAAGGTTCAGGTAAATGACCCTTTCAAAGGACAGCGCCAGACCAAAAATCAAGGTCAGAAGTACAGCGCCCATAAAACCGGCACCACCTTCAATAAATTTGGTTTTAATAGTGGTGTGCAGAACTGAAATTCCACCTCCTTCTTCAGCCGGTGCCGGAGCAACAGGAGCGACGGTCTGTGGAGCTGCAACCTCTTCAGCAACCTGTGTGGTATCATCTGCGGCAGGAGCTTCTGTTGAACCGTCCTGCGCAAAGATTGATGCTCCCATAAAAAGCATCCCGAAAACGGCTATCAATGCAAATAATTTTTTCATGGTGTTGTTTGTTTGTTTTACTATTTAATTATTAATGTGAATACTTCTATCTTTAACAAAGTTACTCATTATTTGAGAACTTGGCGGAGAGAGAGGGATTCGAACCCTCGGTACCCTTTCGGGGTACACACGCTTTCCAGGCGTGCCAGTTCAACCACTCCTGCACCTCTCCAGTTGATTTACTAATCATGGATAATGATTATAAACCTACTAACATTCAGTTTTTTATAAGAACACATCCCTCATTTAGAAGCCTAATGCTTCCCGGGATAATTTCGCGGCGAAAAATACGAAAAAAATAATTAAAACGACTACTCACAGGTGGGTGAATTCACCTTTGAGTGATTTATTTAAAAGCATTTTAACCTCAGCAATGGTCAGGCCCTGGCCCAAAAGGACCATCATTTTGGTAATTGCGGCTTCAGTAGTTGTGTCGTAACCGCTTATAACTCCGGCATTTAGCAGCTTTCGACTTGTTTCGTACAGGCCCATTTCCACACTACCAATGTTACATTGGCTTACATCAAGTACAATAATTCCCCGGTCAAGTGCTTTTTTAATTCGGTTCAGGAACCAGGATCCAGTGGGTGCATTCCCCGCTCCATAAGTTTCCAGAATAATACCCTTTAGGCCTTCCATACCCAGAATTGCATCCAGGTGAGCGCCGTTAATGCCAGGGAAGAGCTTAAGGATCGCAATCTCTGTGCAGAGGTTTTTGTGGACTTTCAGCTCCGGGAATTTTCCTGGGATCCTTACATCTTCACGATTGTAGACCAGGTGCACCCCGGCTTTGGCCAGGTAGGGATAGTTGGGAGACTGGAAAGCATTGAAATGTTCTGTGTTGACTTTTGAAGTGCGGTTCCCTCTGGAAAGTTTGCTTTCAAAGTAGATGCAAACCTCAGGCACCACCGGCTTTCCATACTCTTTAGCAGCTGCGATCATGATGGAGGTGATCATATTCTCTTTTCCATCGGTACGAAGGGCTCCCAAAGGTAACTGGGCTCCTGTAAAAATAACCGGCTTGGCCAAATCTTCAAGCATGAAGCTCATAGCAGATGCTGAGTAGGCCATGGTATCGGTCCCGTGCAGGATCACAAAACCATCGAAGAGGTGATAGTTTTCTTCGATAATCTCTGCAATCTTGATCCATGTAGCAGTATCAATGTCGGATGAGTCAATGGGTGGATCGAAGCTTACGGACTCGATTTTGTAGCCATATCCCCTGATCTCGGGGAGATGTTGCATAATTTTTGTGAAATCGAAAGGCTTCAGGGCACCCTTTACAGGATCTTCATGCATTCCGATTGTACCACCGGTATAGATAAGTAATATGGAACGTCCTTCCTGAACCATCCTTATTTTGTGAGTTGGAAAAGTTCGAGAGCATTACGTGAGGTAATGGCCCCGATCTCTTCAATATTCAAGTTATAAATTTCTGCCACTTTAGTTGCAATCTGAATCAGATAACTGCTTTCGTTTCGCCTTCCCCTGAAGGGAACGGGTGCGAGGAAGGGGGAATCGGTCTCCAGCAGTAGTCGATTCGGGGGAAGCTCTTCTAATACTTGCCAGAGCTCAGAATTCTTAAAGGTGACTATGCCATTGATCCCTATATGAAATCCATAAGAGAGTGCTTTACGGAGCTCTGCTTTGCCACCGGTAAAGCTATGGAACACACCATTCAATCCCTCTGTGCCGCTTTCGTCCAGCATTCTGAATATCTCATCAAAGGAATCCCTGGCATGTATGACCAGAGGAAGGTTCAGTTTTTTAGCCCACTCAATCTGGGCCTTAAAGGCAATCTCCTGTTCCTTTAGAAAGGTTTTATCCCAGTAAAGATCAATTCCCGTTTCGCCTATGGCAACAATTCCCGGTCTGTCCAAGTGCTTTTCAACGGCACGAAGTTCTTCCAGGTAGTTTTCCTTAACCGAAGTGGGATGCAGCCCCATCATGGGAAAGCACTTTCCGGGGTAGTCCATTGCCATGGAAAACATTGCCTCAATGCTTGAGCTGTCAATGTTTGGCAAGAACATCCTTGTGATCCCGGCCTCAATGGCTCTGCTGACCATTTTGTCCCGGTCGTCGGAGAATGCATCCAGGTAAAGGTGTGTATGTGAATCGATGAACATTTTTTCTAAGCGGCTACAAAAGTAAGATAAATAGAGGGTATTAAAAAAGGGGCCTGTAAAGATTGTCAGGCCCCCTTTTCAATGATCCAGTTTCTTTCCCGCTAAACAGCTCCCTGGGCCATCATTGCATCGGCTACTTTTACAAAGCCTCCGATGTTAGCCCCCTTCACATAGTCTACGTATCCACCTGATTCGGTTCCGAAGTCCACGCAGGTCTGATGGATATTTTTCATGATGGTTTGCAGCCTGGCATCAACCTCTTCCCTGGACCAGGGCAGCCTCATGCTGTTCTGGGTCATCTCCAGTCCCGAAACTGCAACACCTCCTGCATTGGCAGCTTTCCCGGGTCCGTAAAGTATTTTGGAGCTCAGGTATAATTCAATTGCATCCGGGGTGGAGGGCATGTTGGCACCCTCACTGATTACCTTGCAACCATTATTAATCAGCGCCTCGGCATCAGAAAGATTAAGCTCGTTTTCAGTGGCGGAAGGGAAAGCCACATCACACTTCACATGCCAGGGACGCTTGCCTTCAAAATACTCGCAGCCAAACTTGGCGGCATATTCCTTAATCCTTCCCCTGCGTATGTTCTTAAGCTCCATTACCCAGGCCAGCTTTTCAGCATCAATTCCATCGGGATCGTAGATAGATCCCTGTGAGTCGGATAGCGTGACCGCTTTGCCTCCAAGTTCTGTAAGCTTCTCCACTGTGTACTGAGCCACGTTCCCCGATCCTGAGACAGCAGCGATTTTTCCTTTCAGCGAATCTCCGTTGGCCATGAGCATCTCATTGGCGAAATAAACTGCCCCGTACCCGGTGGCTTCAGGCCTGATCAGGCTCCCGCCCCATCCAAGTCCTTTCCCGGTAAGAACGCCGGTAAATTCATTTCGAATCCTTTTGTACTGGCCAAACATAAATCCAATCTCACGACCGCCCACACCTATATCCCCGGCCGGTATGTCTGTATTGGGTCCGATGTGCCTGCTGAGCTCGGTCATAAAACTCTGGCAGAAGCGCATCACCTCGTTATCTGATTTACCCTTGGGGTCGAAATCAGAGCCACCCTTTCCGCCTCCCATGGGAAGGGTAGTCAGGCTGTTCTTCAGAACTTGTTCGAAAGCAAGAAACTTGAGGATCCCAAGGTTTACCGTGGGATGAAACCTCAATCCGCCTTTATAGGGCCCAATGGCTGAGTTCATTTCGATGCGGAATCCGCGATTTATCTCCACCTCACCCTTGTCATTTATCCAGGGTACTCTGAACAGGATCACCCTTTCTGGCTCAGCGATCCGTTCAAGAATCTTGGCATGTTTGTACTTGGGGTTTTCCTCAATAAAGGGGATCAGCGATTCGGCGACTTCGTGTACCGCCTGATGAAATTCCGGCTCGGCCGGGTTTTTGGCCTTAATTTTGGCCATGAATTGGTCAACTCTGGGATCCATTATTTTATATTTTGGTTCAACTGCCCTAAATCTAGCTTTCTTTCTCACAGTTCGGTATGCCCTTAATCATATAAGGAGCATGTCATTAAACATTGTCAAAAAACATAGGGAAGGTTCAGACAAGAGCGATCCTTGTCCTGTACCTGTTTCCCGGCTCATGCGAAATCCACTCCTTCAATTCCATCTCGACAAGCATGGCCAGTATGTTTTGTAAGGGAATTCCGAGCAGTTTACTCAGCTCTCCGGGGGTAATTTCAGGTAGCTCAGCGATGGAGGTCAATATCTTTTTCTCCTCAATAGTGAAGTCTATGTCTTGTGCTGGAAATGGAAGGGTATTATTATTGCAATCCCAATCCAGTTGCCGCATGATATCTTCGGCCGACTCGACCATGGTAGCCATTTGAGACTTAATCATATTATTACACCCCCTGGAACGCTCATCAATCGCACGTCCTGGAACCGAAAGTACGTCCCTGCTGTAAGAGAAGGCAATGTCGGCGGTAATCAGGGCACCTCCCTTTTCTGCCGATTCCACTACTAGTGTTGCCTTTGTCAGGCCTGCGATTATTCGGTTCCGCCTGAGAAAGTTATTACGTTCAGGACCCATCCCGGAATGGAAATCGGTTAAAAGAGATCCCTGCCTGGAAATTTTTTTTGCTGTCTCCCGGTGCGGGGAGGGGTAAATTGTTGAGAGTCCATGGCCCAGAACTGCCACAGTTGGTAAGCCATATTCCAGGGCTGCCCGGTGAGCAATTATATCAATGCCATAGGCAAGCCCGCTTACAATGGCCAGGTCGGGGATAAGCCGGGCCAGATCCCTGATGATTTCCCTGCAAACATCCTTCCCGTAAGAGGTCGCCCTTCTTGTTCCCACCACACTCAGGCTCCTTTTGCTATGAAGCCCGGACTCTCCTATTGCATACAGAAGTACTGGGCCATCATCGCATTCATTCAGTTTCTTTGGAAAGTTCGGGTCCTTGTAATGAAGCGCCTTAATATGGTGCCTGTCCATGAATTTCAATTCCCTTTCAGCCTTTCCAAGCAGGGATGATTCATTGATGGAGCGGGATAGCTGTGGTCCGATTCCTTCTATGCTTTCCAGCGCTTTCCTCTTCTGCCGAAAGACATCCTGCGCTGACCCCACCTCTTTAATTAGTTTTCGCGCAGTAACCGGACCTATGGCCGGTGCCATGGTCAGGGCAATCAGGTACTTCAACTCTGTCTTTTCATCAGGCATCGCTTTTTCAGGCTTAATGTGTTATCAAGCCCGCTTATCGATGTCTTTCCTAAAAAATATGTTGTCAGGTAGAAATCAGGATCATTTCCTCATGTACTTCTGCAGGGAGGCGAGGATTCTGCTTTTGTCCTCTTCATTCAGGGCAGAGAGGCTGATGGGCGGATAGCCCACCACCTTGTTCCTGAAGTGCTGAAAAAGTATGATTTTCTGGTAGCGACCAAAAAAGAAAGGTTTCAGCTCATACTTCACAAACTGTTGTTTGGGTATTTCAATGGAATTCTTTTTACTGTTAAAAAGGCTCAGGGGATAATACCTCATCACAATCACATCTCCATGGTCGTTGTAAGAAACGAAGTAGGGGACCTTCATGGTGTTAAAAATGCTGATCACCACGTAAACGGCCGCAACGAATATCATGGCATGGAATTCACTTAGCCGAAGATCAGGCTGATCGAACCAGGGAATGAAGATCAGGATGATAATTGCCAGGGTGAATCCGATGGTCATGGTCAGTCTCCTGATCCAGATTCTGTAAGTGTTCTTCTGGTTATCTATCTTCATTTTTGCGCCTGTTCCGCTCTTTTTTAATGAGTGCAAGTTCTCGTCCGGTCTGGCCCTTAACCGAGCTGTTTTCCTCAACCCTGCGCATGAGGTAGGGTAGTACGAAGCGAACCGGACCGTAAGGTACATATTTTGCCACATTAAATCCTGCCGCTGCCATGTTAAAGCTGATGTGCTCACTCATTCCGTAGAGCTGGGAGAACCACACCCGCTTGTCGTCCGTGTCCATCTTTCGTTCAGTCATCAGATCGGCCAGGTACTGAGAGCTGAATTCATTATGGGTTCCATTGAAAATTGATACAATGTCCACGTTATCCAGTGAAATTTTCAGCGCCAGGTTGTAATCCCTGTCAGTACTCTCCTTATCGGGCTGGATGGGATCCGGGTAACGTAGTTTCCTGGCCCGCTCCCGTTCACGCTCCATGTAGGCTCCGCGCACAAATTTGGCTCCCAGGAAAAATTTCTCTTCCCTCGCTGAGCGGATATCTGCCTCAAGG